>NZ_JBVJIA010000012.1:0-237921 GCF_055586505.1 Streptosporangium sp. NPDC050148
GCCCCCAAGAAGAGTTTTTGGGGAGGCGGTGGGGGAGATCTCTTTGTCGCGGGAAGAAAACGCAGGAGGGGGCGCGGGGGGGGCTTCTGTCTGGGTGTTGGGGCCCCCCCCCCAACCGCCGCTGTTGGCCGGCAGCCGCACGTAGCGGACCCGGTCGTCCTGTTCGGTGAGCGCCCTGGCCACCGCCGGGGTGTCGTCGCCGGAACAGTCGTCCACGATGATCACTTCGAGGTTCTTGAGCGTCTGGCCCAGAACGGACCGTACGGCCCGGGGTAACCGGGGCGCGTCGTCGTAGGTGATGACGATCACGCTGACGTCGGGGACCGTGAAACGCTGTGTCATGGTGCGCAACTCCAGACGGCTGGGAGGAAAGCCTTGATCTGCGACGGCTCCCGGGCGGCGGGAGCCGGAGGGGGCGTGACGGGACCGCAGGAGGCCCGTGCGGGCGTCCGTGCGGTGCTCACCGGACGGGGGCCGGCCGCCGGGTGGCGTACGCCGGCCCGCACCGGTCCGCAGGGGTCGACAGTGGTTCGCGACGGGTCGCGACAGGTCGCGACGGGTCGCGATGGTTCGTATGGGCGGACGGGGACGGTACGGCCCCCGTCCGGCCGGAGGGTCACCGGGTCATCGGGCCGGGATCTCCCGCGGCACGGGGGCGTCGCGGCCGGTGCCCCCGCGCGGGCCGCGCGGGCCGCGGGCCGTGGACTCCTCGTGGTAGTCGGCGTCGACGTTGACCTTCCAGACGTCGTGCCGGGCCCTTTCGGCGATGTTCTCCACGGTCAGCATCGCGGTGAGCATGGAGTGGTCCTGGTTGTTGTACCGGTGCATGCCGTTGCGGCCGACCGGGTGGACGCGGGGCCACTCCACGTCGAGGTACTTCCTGAGCACCTCCACGTTGTGGACGTGGCCGGCGTCGTAGACCGGGTAGGCCTTCGGCATCCGCACCACGTATCCCCGCTCGACCGCGCCGGAGGCGACCAGGCCCAGGCGCTCCAGCTCCCGGGTGCCGAACGCCACGAGGTCGTCGTCGGGCATCCGCCACAGGTCGTCGCCCTCGGTGACGAAGTACTCCAGGCCCAGGCAGGTCCGCCCGGCCCGCACCAGGTCCGCCGACCAGGAGCCGTAGTTCTGCACCCGGCCGAGGCGCACCTCGGGGGAGTGGATGTAGATCCAGTTGTCGGGGAAGGAGAACCGCTCGGGGACGACCAGCGCGACGGTGAGGAAGTCGCGGTACTTCAGCCCGGCCGCGGCCTCGGAGACCACGTCGGGCACGTCCGGCCCGAACGCGCGGATCAGGGCGCCGAGCGGCATCGAGGAGATCAGGTCGTCGCAGTGCACCTCGCGGACGACGTCCCCTGAGCCGCGGGACGCGTGCGGGCCCGGGGAGCCGTCCCGCGCGGCGGGCCCCTCCGAGCGGACGGTCACGGCCAGCCGGTCGCCGTGGCGGCGGATGCGCTCGACCCGGGCGCCGAGGTGCACGGCACAGCCCTGCTCGCGGAGCCGGTCGGCGCAGGCCTCCCACATCATCCCCGGCCCCAGCCGGGGGTAGTGGAACTCCTCGATCAGGCTGGTGATCTCCTTGCGCCTCCTGCCGGGGGTGAGCGCGTCGGCGACGGCCCTGCCCAGCGAGAGGTCCCGGATCCGCTGCGCGGCCCAGTCGGACTGGATGCTCGCGGCCGGAACGCCCCAGACCTTCTCGGTGTAGGTCTTGAAGAAGATCCCGTACAGCCGCCGGCCGAACCTGGCCGTGACCCAGCCCTCGAAGGTGGACTGGTCGGCCGGTGGCCGGATCCGGGCCCGCAGGTAGGAGCCGACGCACCGCACGGACTCGACCAGGCCGAGGTTGGCCAGGGCGTTGGACGCCTTGAGCGGGTAGTCGTAGAAACGGCCGCGGTAGTGGATGCGGCTCATCCTCGGCCGGAGCGGGAAGTCCCGCTCGTCGAGGAGCTCGTGCCAGAACTCCCTCACCCTGGGCACCTTCGTGAAGAACCGGTGCCCGCCGATGTCGAAGCGCCAGCCGTCGCGTTCCTCGGTACGGCTGATGCCGCCGACCACCAGGTCGGCCTCGAAGACCTCGCACGGGCGTCCTCGCCGGGCCAGCTCGTAGGCCGCGGTGAGCCCGGCCGGCCCCGCTCCCACGACGACTGTTGACTCCATGCGTCTCCCCCCGCGAATACCGTTCGTTGCGATCCCGCCCGTCTCGGTCACCGATCGTGTCGGACGCCGAGGGGGGAACGAGGGGTCATTACGACTTACCAGGACGTGTGCATTCCCAGCCTTGACCGCACCGTGGGGAAGGCGTTGCCGCGGCACGGGGCGACCGGCCGCGGGGTCCGCCCGGCCCGGCGGCCGGGACGGTCAAGACTCGGTCAGCGCAGTTCATGGCCGTCATGTTTCGGGCTCGCCCTTCCCTCCGCGAAGCCATGCTGCTGACGTGACGTCCACCTCGGGTCCGGGGTCGCCGGGTGGTGTCGGCGGACGGACGGGCCTTCTTCGCCGCTCCCCGGCGGCCGTCCGGTCCCCGCCCCCGCCCGGGACGTCGTCCACGAGAAGTGGATCTTCACCTGCGTGCCGTCTCCGGTGTTCGAGCCGATGGACCGGACCGTGAGCTTTCGACTACCGGAGGACCGATCGTGGCCCCAGTGAGCATCATCGTGCCCATCTACGACGTGGAACCGTACCTTGAGGCGTGTCTGGAGTCGCTGGTCGCGCAGACCTGGGCCGACATCGAGGTCGTGATGGTGGACGACGGTTCTCCCGACTCCAGCGCGGAGATCGCCGAGACCTTCGCCGCGCGCGACGCGCGGTTCCGGCTGATCCGGCAGGAGAACACCGGGCTGGGCGGCGCGCGCAACACCGGCGTCGCGCACGCCACGGGCGATTTCCTCGCGTTCGTGGACAGCGACGACATGCTCCCGCTGACGGCCGTCGAGGCGATGGTGTGCAGCCTGACCGACAGCGGGTCCGACCTGGTGACGGGCAACGTGCTCCGCTTCAGCGGCAAGGGGGTGCGCCAGTCGCCGATGCACAAGGCGATCTTCGCCGGCTCCGCCCGGCGCACCCACGTGAGCGCCGACCAGGCCCTGCTCAAGGACAGGCTGGTCACCAACAAGCTCTGGCGCCGCGCCTTCTGGGACGAGCACGGCATGAGCTTCCCCCAGGGGGTGCTGTGGGAGGACATCGCGGTCTCGCTGCCCGCCCACTTCCTGGCCGCGTCGGTGGACGTCCTGTCCACCCCGGTCTACCTGTGGCGCGAGCGCGAGGGGGAGGACGTCTCGATCACCCAGAACCGGGGACACGTCAAGGGGATCGAGGACCGGTTCGCCGCGATCGCCTCGGTGCGGGACTTCCTGGCCGGCACCGGCAGGACCGCGCACCTGGCGGCGTGGGACCGGATGGTCCTCGACGGCGACCTGCCGACCTTCCTGCAGGTCTTCGACCAGGCCGGTGAGGCGTTCCAGAACCGCTTCCTGGACCTGGCCTGCGCCTACCTGGAGCAGGCCGGGCCGAAGGTCCTCTCGCTCGTCCCGGCGCAGCGGCGGGTGAAGTGGGCCCTGGTGCGCGAACGCCGCCTGGACGACCTCGTCCAGGTGCTGGAGTGGGACAGGACGGTCAAGCCGACCGCCCGCGTCGTCGGCGGCGGGGTGCGCGGCTACCACCTCAACACCCCCGTGCAGGTCGGGCGGTCCGTGACCCGGATGCGCGAGGAGCTGGACCTGCGCCAGCGGGTGGACACCATGGACTGGCGGGACGACGCCCTGGTCATCGAGGGCCGGGTCTCGGTCCGCTACCTGCGGGCCCGCAGGAGGATGCAGCAGCACGTGCTCGCCTGGCTGGTCCCCGAGGGGCCGGGCCGCAGGATCCGGCTCCCGGTGACGGCCAGGCGGAGCCTGTCGCTGGTGGACACCGGCCCGCGCAGGCGCAAGGACTGGTGCGGGTTCCGGCTGACCGTCGACCCGGACCGGCTTCCGGCCGGCTCGACCTGGCGGATCGAGCTGCGCGTGCTCTCCCGGGGCCTGCTGCGGCAGGGCGCGCTGGGCCGGCCGAGCCCGGCCGCGCGGCGGCTGGAGTTCTCCGGCCGCGAGTCCGGGAACGTGGTGTGGACCGAGTGGACGGCCGGCGAGGAGTTCCGGCTCCGGGTGGAGCGGCCCGGCGGCCGGGTCACCGGGCACCGGGTGGCCGAGGGCGCGCTGCGCGTCACCGGCCGGTGCGGGACCGGCCTCGGCGCCGCGCCGGTGCTGCGGCTGGTCCGGCCCCAGGGCGGCCGGGACCGGCGCTATCCGATGACCGTCACCGGCGACGCCTTCGAGGTGACGATCGACCTCGACGACGTGCTGTCGGAACGCTGGCCCGCCCTGGACCCGGCGAGCCTGGAGATGAGCGCGCTCCACCCCGGCGCCGAGTGGCACTTCGAGATCCTCCCCGAGGAGGGTCCGGCCCGGCCGCTGATCGTCGCCGACGGGGTGGAGCGCGGCCTGCACCGCCTGCGCGGGCGCGACCTGGTGCTGGACCGGTCGCAGCGGGGCGGGTTCGTGCTGCGCGAGCAGCGGCCCACCTTCTACGTGGAGCGGGTGCACTGGGACGAGCAGGGGCACCTGAGGCTGACCGGGGCGCCGATGCGGCCCATCGACGGCCCGGCCTGGCTGGTCGTCACCTCCCGCAGCCGGTTCACCGAGCGGCTGTTCCCGCTGGTCGACGGCACGGTCACGGTGACGCCCGAGGGGAGCGACACGCTCGCCGGGCGGCTGCCGCTGCCCGCGGGC
This sequence comes from Streptosporangium sp. NPDC050148, assembly GCF_055586505.1. Taxonomy (NCBI): domain Bacteria; kingdom Bacillati; phylum Actinomycetota; class Actinomycetes; order Streptosporangiales; family Streptosporangiaceae; genus Streptosporangium; species Streptosporangium sp. NPDC050148. Next base: position 4,764 of record NZ_JBVJIA010000012.1, read on the forward strand.
ACGCACGGCTTCTCGGTCCGTACCGGCCTGGGTGACATGCGGGTGGAGTTCCGCCCGTCCGCGCCGCTGGAGCACATCTCGGCCACCCGGACGTTCACCTTCGAGACCGACGTGATGGCCGAGGCCGTGTTCACCGTGGGCGACGACCTGCGCGCCTCGGGCAGGCCCAAGCAGCAGCGGCTGCTGCGCGAGGACTTCTACCCGGCGCGCCGCGCCGAGCCGCTGCGGCCCGCCGTCCTGTTCGACAGCTTCGGCGGCAGGCAGTTCTCCGACAGCCCCAGGGCGATCTACGAGGAGCTGCGAAGGCGCGGCTCCGACCTGGAGTTCATGTGGCTCGTCCGGGACGGCCAGGTGGAACTGCCCGAGGGGACGGTTCCGGTCCGGCGCTACGGGCGCGAGTTCTACGAGGCGCTGGCCCGCTGCCGGTACGTCGTCACCAACAGCGACCTGCCCGCCTGGTTCGAGCGCAGGCCCGGGCAGACGGTGCTGCAGACCTGGCGGGGCACGCCGCTCAAGCGCGTCGGCTTCGACGTGGAGAAGGTGCCGTTCGCCCGGCCCGACCACCACGAGCGGCTGGCCAGGACCGTCGCGCAGTGGAGCCACCTGATCTCGCCGGGCCCCTGGTGCAGCTCGGTCCTGGACAGCGCGCTGCGCTTCCAGGGGGAGATCCTGGAGATCGGCTCCCCCCGTGACGACCTGCTGCGCCGCGGCGGGCCCGAGGAGGTCGCGCGACGGGCGGCGCGGGTCCGCGACCGTCTCGGCCTGCCCGAGGGGAGGAAGGTCGTCCTCTACACCCCGACCTGGCGGGACGACAAGTTCTACAGCAGGGGACGCTACCGCCTGGACCTGCACCTGGACCTGCAGCGGATGGCCGACGAGCTCGGCGAGGAGTACGTGTTCCTGCTGCGCAAGCACCCGACCGTGACCGACCGGGTGCCGCGGGTCGGCGACGGCTTCGTCCGCGACGTCTCGATGTACCCGGACGTCCAGGAGCTCTACCTGGTCGCGGACATGCTGGTCACCGACTACTCGTCGGCCATGTTCGACTTCGCGGTGACCGGCAGGCCGCTGCTGTTCTACACCTACGACCTGGAGCGCTACCGCGACGAGGTGCGCGGTTTCAACTTCGACTTCGAGGCCGAGGCCCCCGGTCCGCTGCTGCGCACCACCGAGGAGCTCGTCGCGGCCGTGCGGGACGCCGATGAGACCCACGCCGGGTACCGCGGGGCGTACGAGGCGTTCACCGCGCGGTTCTGCCCGCTGGAGGACGGCGGCGCGGCGGCGCGGGCCGTGGACCGGCTGTTCGGCTAGCGGCGCGCCCCGCCCGTGCGGCGGGGCGGGGCCGGTGGCGCGATCCGGAGGCCGGGGAGCTCTCTCCCCGGCCTTTCGCGCCCTCAAAGCGCCCGATCGCTTCGGCGCGGGCCGGTCAAGAAGTGGCATGGAGATCTTCTAGTAGTTACAGAGCGTAGATGACAGGAGACACGGCGTGGCCATGCTGGAACACATGAGGGCCTATTCGTTGGACGACGTTCACGCGACCCGGAAACGAAAAGACTCCTGGTGGACCGTCTTCCTGGTCGACCCGGTGGCGTGCAGGCTCACCCTGCTCGTCGCCAACCACACGTCCGTCACCCCCAACGGCCTGACCCGCCTCTCCCTGATCCTCGGGATGTGCTCCGCGATCTGCTTCGCGGGCGGACGGCTGGTCGCGGGGGCCCTGCTGTTCTACGTGAGCTTCGCGGTCGACTGCATGGACGGGAAGATCGCCCGTCTGAAGGGGACCGGTACCGCGTTCGGCCTCTGGCTCGACTACGTGGGCGACCGGATCAGGGTGGTCTGCTGCGCCTCCGGCCTGGCCTCCGGGCAGTACGCGGTCACCGGTGACGTCTCCTACATCCTGCTCGGCGCCGGGGTGGCCGTGCTCGACCTGTTCCGGTACGTGAACGCGCCGCAGATGAAGCGGGTGCGCGAGACCGTCAAGGAGAACCGGCTCGGGCACCTGGCGTCCGTCGGCCCCGTCGGTTCCGTCGGTTCCGTCGAGCAGGGGGCCGCCGGCCGTTCCGGGCAGAACGGGCGCGCCGGGCGCGCCGGGGACGCCGAGGTCGTCATGCTCCGCGAGCCCATCACCCCGCGCGAGCCGCTCACGCCCCGCGAGCCGATCACCCCGCGTGAGCCGCTGCGGGACGCCGGGTTCGGCGACGAGGCCGTGCCGCTGTCGGCGTCGCTGTCGGCGTCGTCGCCGGCGCCGGGGGAGCCGGTGCGGCGGGCGGGGAGGCGCTCCAGGCTGCCCCGGCGGGTCGGCCGCCTGCTGGCCCGCCACCGGGTGCGGACCCACCTGATCAGCGGCATCGAGTTCCACGCCGCGGTGTTCGTGGTCGCCCCGCTGATCGGGACGGCCGCGCTGGTGCCCGTCGCGGTCGGGGCCGGGGCGCTGCTTCTGCTGAACGAGGTCTTCCTGATCTACCGAATGTGGCTCTTCGCCCGGGTGGCACCCGTCGTGCCCCTCGTGGAGAAGGCGCCGCGCGTATCTGTTTGACCAAGCGTTACGGGGGTTCGTTGTCATGCAGTCCGACCGCCCGATCTTCGTGATCGGTTGTCCGCGTTCCGGCACCACCATGCTGCAGCTCATGCTGCACTCGCACCCGCGCATCGCGGTGCCGCCGGAGACCCGGTTCGTGGTGCCCGGTTACTACCGCAGGTTCTCCTTCGGCGACCTGCGCGAGGAGCGCAACCGCCGCAGGGTCGGCCGGTGGATCGTGAACGACAAGGACACCAAGTTCAAGGAGCTCAAGCTCGACGGGGAGAAGCTGATCGAGGACATCATCGCCGGTCCGCCGACGCTGGGGTCCGCGATGGGCATCACCTTCCGCTCCTACGCCGAGCAGTACGGCAAGAGCCGCTGGGGCGACAAGCGGCCCAGCTACTACCACCACGTCGACCTGCTGATGCGGCTCTTCCCCGACGCCCAGTTCGTCCACCTGATCAGGGACGGCCGCGACTGCGTGGCGTCGCTGAAGGAGATGCCCTGGTACACCAAGGACGTCTTCCACGCGGTGGTCAACTGGAGCGAGGCGATCGACTTCGGGCGCCGGCACGCCAGGAGGCTCCCCGCCGACAGCTACTACGAGCTGCGCTACGAGGACCTGACGGCCTCCCCCGAGACCGAGCTGAGCAAGCTCTGCGGCTTCCTCGGCGAGGAGTACGACCCGGCGATGGCCGAGCCGTACCACGTGGCCCGGGTGGCGATCCCGCAGCACAAGGTCTGGCACAGCAACACCCACGGCGACGTCACCACCGCCAGGGCGGGCTCGTGGAAGGCCAGGCTGGACCCGTGGGAGATCTCGGTGTGCGAGACCGTCCTGGCCGAGCGGCTGACCGCCAACGGCTACGAGCTCAGCGGCGCGCCCAGGGCGAGCAAGGCCCACATCGCGGCGTGCGAGAAGGCGGCCTCCAAGCGGCGCTGGACGCGCCGGCGCAAGGAGCTGCGCGACCGGGTCAACCGGCTGCGCGAGCCGAGCCCGGTGGCCGCCAGGCTCACCAGCCGGCAGCTGGGCGAACTGGCGAAGGTCTGACCATGAAGCCCGATCGCCCGATCTTCATCCTGGGCTGTCCCCGCTCGGGGACGACGATGCTTCAGCTGATGCTGCACGCCCACCCGCGGATCGCCATCCCGCCGGAGACCCGCTTCATGATCTCGGCTTACCAGCGGCGGCTCCGGTTCGGGGACCTGGAGGACGCCGGGCGCAGGCGCGAACTGGCCGAGTGGGTGGTCGACCGGCGCCAGACGCGCTTCCACGAGCTGAACCTGGACCGCGACGAGGTGCTCGGGCAGATCGTCACGGGGCCGCCGACGCTGGGCTCGGCGCTGGGCATCGTGCTGCGCGCCTACGCGGCCGCGCAGGGAAAGGCGCGCTGGGGCGACAAGCGGCCCTCGTACTTCCAGTACACCGACGTGCTGCTGCGGCTCTTCCCCGACGCCCAGTTCGTCCACCTGATCAGGGACGGCCGCGACTGCGTGGCGTCGCTGAAGGAGATGCCCTGGTACAACGGGAGCCTCTACAGCGCGGTCTCCGTCTGGGCCGAGGCGATCGACTTCGCCCGGCACGGCGCGCCGAGGCTGCCCGGCGGCAGCTACCACGAGCTGCGCTACGAGGACCTGACCGCCGACCCCGAGTCCCACCTGCGCAGGCTGTGCGAGTTCCTCGGCGAGGACTACGACCCCGCCATGTGCGACCCGGCCGCGGTGGCCGGCGTGGCCGTGCCCGCGCGCAAGACCTGGCACGCGCTCACCCACGGCGAGGTGACCACGGCGCGGGCCGGCTCGTGGCGCGAGCGGCTCGACCGCGCCGAGATCTCGCTCTGCGAGAGCGTGCTCGCCGACCGCCTGAAGACCTACGGGTACGAGCTCAGCGGCGCGCCGAAGGCGGACACCTCGCGGATCGTCGGCTACGAACGGACCGTGGCCAAGCGCAGGCTGGCCCGGGTCAAGCGGCTCACGTTCGACCGGCTGATCCGGTTGCGCGAGCCGAACCCGCTGGGCGCGCGGCTCACCGCGGCCCAGATCGTGCTGGCCGGGGTGCCGATGCCGCGCACCGAGCCGGTGCGGGTCACCGGGTGATCTCCTCGAACAGTGTCTCCCACCGGTCCAGGACCAGGTCCGGCCGGAACGTCTCGACGTGCGCCCGGGCGGCGGCGCCCAGCCGCCGCCGTTCGGCGGCCGAGGCCATCAGCCCGGCCAGCGCGGTGGCGAGCGCGCTCACGTCGGACGGGGGCACCAGCAGCCCGGTCCGCCCGTCCAGGACGAGCGACCTGAGCCCGCACGACACGTCGAACGCCACCGCCGGGATCCCGTAGGACGCGGCCTCGCCGACCACCAGCGGCAGCCCCTCGTGCTCGCTGGACAGGGCCAGCACCGAACCGCCCAGGTACTCCCGGCCCATCAGGGCCGCCGGCACCGGGCCGCGGAACACCACCCGGTCGCTCACCTCGCACGCCGCGGCGTGCGAGCGGAGCCGGTCCAGCTCCGGGCCCTCACCGATCAGATGCAGCTCCCAGCCCTCACCCGCCCGCTCGCGCTCCCCGCGGTCTGCGCGGTCCCCGGGGCCTTCGGGCCGCCCGTCCGCCGGCAGGTTCGCGCCGGGGAACGTCCCGCCCCCCGTTCCGCCGCACGCCTCGGCGAAGGCGGAGATCAGCCGGTCGAACCGCTTCACACCCCCCAGCCTGCCGATCCCCAGAACCCGCCGGGCGCTCAGTTCCGCGGTCCGCGACGGCCAGACCGGCAGCGGGTTCGGGATGGACCAGGTGTTGGGCAGCAGCGCGTGCTCGGAGAAGAGCCAGGCGTCCTCCTCGCTGAGGAAGACCGCCTTCTCCAGGGAGCCGTAGTGGCCGCGGACCGAGCGCAGGTGCCACGACCCCCGGGCGTGCTCGTAGGAGCCGTGGTACTGCCCGATCGGCAGCAGCCGCTCGGGCAGCAGCCGCCGGATCCGGGTGACCACGCTGGGCGAGGCGAGCACCGCGAACCCCGGCCCCACGTCGCGCAGCAGCCGCTCCAGCGTCCTGCGCTCGCGCCTCCGGTCCGGCCGCGAGAGCCTGCCCACCGGCGTCCGGTGGATCACGTGGGTGGTGTAGCGCGGGTGTTCCACGTACCGGAACGGGCTCTCGGCCCGGTGCAGCCCGATCACGTGCACCTCGCGGCCCCGCTCGGCCAGCCCTTGCGCCACGGTGTGGGTGACCCGCTGCACGCCGCCCAGGGTGTCGGCGTCCAGGCAGGCGAACACCACCGCCTCCCGGCCGCGGCGGTTCACCGGAACCACCCCGGGATCGGGAGCCGGATCGGCGACCGCCACCCGGCCCGGCGCGCCCGGCCCGCCGCCCGGCCGTCCGCACCCGCGCGGTCCCGCGCGCGCCCGTCCGGTACGCCCGGCACGAGGAGCGGCTCACCGGCGCGCTCCGGCACGGACCGGACGGCCGGTCCGGGGACGCGCTCCGGGGAGGGGCCGAAGAAGTCGTCCACCACCCTCGCCGAGGCGTGCCCCCTCTCCTCGGCGCACCACAGCTCGCGGAACGCCCGGTACCTGGGGGCGAACGACGCGGTCACGCCCTCCAGGTCCCGCAGCGCCTCGATCAGCTCCCCGGTCGTGGTCAGGCAGGGGCCGGGGGCGATGGCCGGCAGGTCGTGGTAGACGCCGCGCTCCAGGTGGCGGTACTCGTCCCAGTCGTCGATCAGGAACAGCATCGGCCGCCCGGTGACCGCGTAGTCGCACATCAGCGACGAGTAGTCGGTCAGCAACGCGTCCGAGAGCAGCATCAGATCGTTGACCTCCGGGTACGACCCGGCCGGGCGGACGAAGTGGCGCAGGTGCTCGGGCACCCGGAACCGCTCGACCGGGTGGGTCCGCAGGACCATCGTCCACTCGCCGGCCAGGGCCTCGGCCATCGCCGTCAGGTCCGCCCTGACGGACCGGCCCGACCCCCTGGCCCGGTCGCGGTAGGTGGGGGCGTACAGCAGCACCCGGGAGCCGGGCGGGATCTCCAGCCGTTCCCGCGCCCGCTCGGCCGCCTCCGGGTCGCCGCGCACGAGCACGTCGCACCGGGGCGAGCCGTGGCGCAGCAGCGGCCCCCGGTAGCCGTTGGAGGGCACGAAGACCCGCTCGAACTCGGCGCTGGGCGAGACCAGGGCGTCCCAGCGCTCCACCGCCGCCCGCCAGGCCGCCCTGGGCGCGTCGAAGTCGGCGCGCAGGTCGGGCGCGTCGAAGCCGACCGACTTGATGCCCTGCCCGTGCCAGGTCTGCAGGTATCGGGTGCCGGACGGTTTGGGGTAGGCCAGCGGCATGCCGTGGCTGTCCACCCAGTAGCCGGCCCTGGCCATGGTCCAGACGTGGCGCCAGCTCATCCGGCGCACCAGCCGGGTGCCGGGCGGGAAGTTCCGCCGGTTCCGGGACACCGACCAGACCGTCCTCAGCGGCGTGCCCCGCCGCCTGAGCTCCTCGTACACGTAACGGGGGTTGCCGGTGTAGCCGGCGCCGACGTCGGACTCGAACAGGACCAGGTCCCTGCGGGGCGGCAGCGCCGAGATCAGCCCCTTGTAGACCCGGAGCTTCACCTCGGGCGCGCCGATCCTGCGCAGCAGCCGGACGCCGGTCCGCCGCAGCTTCGGGAGCCTCCGCAGCGGGCCACGGCGGCGCCAGACCACCCGCAGGAACGCCGCGGACCCCTCGGCCCTGACGGTCACGTCGTGGTGGGGGACCGCGGCCGTGAACGGCGCGGCGGCGGGGTCGACGAGCAGCCGGTCGCAGGTGGTCCTCCCGTCGGGGCGGACGACCTCGACCACCGGGTCGTAACGGCCGTCGAACCCCAGGCGGCCGTGCCTGATCCCGGCGAGGTCGACCGTCACCTCGCCCAGGTACTCGCCGCCGGGCTGCGCGCGCGGCCTCAGCGGCACCCGGTGGTCCCGGAACCGCAGGAACGCGGTCCAGCCGGGGGTGGCCTCCAGGACGCCGAACGGGTCGTAGGTCCTGATGGACAGCCTGAGCGTCGTGCCCTCGCCGGTGACGACCGCCTCGTGACGCAGCCGGGAGGCGGTGTAGGGCAGCTCGGCCATCCGCAGCGGGGTGATCTCCCGCCTGGGATCCGCCTCCGTGCCCCAGTAGGTGTGCCCGTCCTGCCGCAGGGCGGCGCGCGGCGGGGCCTTGGGCCCGTTCAGCGACCGGGTGGCGATCAGCAGCTCGTCGGGCCGGCCGTCGGTGATGAAGCTGCAGCAGACCCGCATGAGCGGGTCCACGGTCTCGAACACCACCGGGTCGAGCTCGGCCAGGTAGGGGCGGACCACCGAGACGAACTCGGCGATCCACGCCAGGTCGCGGGCGGGCAGCGGGTTGAGGTAGACCCGCAGGTCCTGGCGGACGAAGCGGCGCTGGCGCTCGTGCACCAGGTGGCCGAGGCCGTTCTCGCGCAGGATGTCGTCGCTCATCCTGGCCGCCTGGATCCGGGAGCGGACGTTGGCCATCTCGGTCAGGCTGAGCGAGATCGACGGCCGCGTCTCGCCACCGGCCGCGGCCCGGTGCCAGAGGTAGACCACCCAGGGGACCACGGCGAACCGCCGCGCCGCGCAGTACAGGGCGGTGCTGAAGACGTGGTCCTCGTAGTGGATGTCCTCCGGGAACGGCACCTGTCGCAGCAGCTCGGCCCGGTAGAGCTTGTTGGTGCTGAAGGAGTCCAGGAACATCTCCGGCTCCTGGACGATCCCCTCGACGGTCCTGCGCCGCGCGAACAGGGCCGGGTAGTAGCGGGCGGTCTTGCCGGTCCGCTCGTACAGCCGGGAGATCTGCCCGGTGACGAAGTCGGCGCCGGTCCGCTCGATCTCCAGCAGCAGGCTCTTGCAGGCGTGCCTGGTCAGCTCGTCGTCGCTGTCGAGGAACATCACGTACGGTGCCCGCGCGGAGGCCACGCCCCTGTTGCGCGGGGTGCCGCAGCCCCCGCTGTTGACCTCGGTGCGCAGGTAGCGGACCCGGGGGTCCTCGCGCTGCAGCGCGCGGGCGACGGGTTCGGTGCCGTCGGTGCTCGCGTCGTCGACGATGATCACCTCGACGCCGCGCAGCGACTGCCGGAGCACGGATCGTACGGCCCTGGGCAGCCGGGTGGCGTCGTTGTAGGTGATGACCACAACGCTGCATTCAGGGATATTGATCACATTCTGAGGTATTCCCGAGAAAAATGGTTAGTTGTCCCTCTTGTGCAGTAATGACGCTGTTTTGGGCGTTGTGTGAATTTACAAGGGTGAGACGATCGCCCGTTCCCCTTCCCCCGGCCGCGCGGGTCCGGCCTCAGCCGTACGGGCCGTTCCCCGTGAGCGGGACGCCGTCCTGGAGGTACGCGGTCCGTCCCGTACGGCGCGCCGACAGGCAGGCCCGCAGCCGGTGCGCACGCGCCGGGGGCAGGAAGGCGTCCGCGTCCGCCGCGTCCACCATCCGCCACTCGCTGAGCTCCTCCGGCGGCAGCCGGATCGCGGCCCGTCCCCGCTCGTCCAGGACCCCGCCGTCGAAGAGCACCCGGAACCCGCCGGGCCGCCCCGCACCAGGACGCATCCAGTCCGCGCACAACAGCACCGGGGCGGGGAGCGGGAGGGTCAGCCCGAGCTCCTCGACGGCCTCCCTCGTGGCCGCCTCCCACGGCGTCTCCCCGTCCTCGACCGTCCCGCCGGGAAACTCCCACCCCTCCTTGTACGTCGGCCGGACGAGAAGGACCCGGTCGGCCTCGTCCGTGATGAACAACGCGGCCGCCGAGGGATGGCGGGCGAGGCCGCGGAAATAGTCTTCGACGCTCATTGGCCGACCGTAACGGAGGGCGCCGGGAACCCGTGGCGCGCTCCTGCCGCCAACGGGCCTCCCGGGCCCCTGGACGGAGGCCGGGCAGACCTCGGGCGGCTCCGGGCGGGCTTCGGACGGGGCGGCTCCGCTTCGCCGTCCCCGTGTGGGGCGCGAGCCGTGGAAAGCGGAGCGTCGCGCGCCCGGCCGCCGGTTCGGGGACGGCTCAGCGCCGGTTCAGGACTCGGCGGATCAGCCAGGTGACCAGGATGAGGAACGCGAGGGCGGCGACCACCGGGGCGGCACGCTTGAGCAGCGGCAGGCCCGCCACCTCCAGGAGGTTCAGGGCCTCCTCGTCGGGGCTGAGCGAGGTGCGCGAGGTACCGGCGGGGTGGCTCCGGCGTGTGTCGGCCTCCTCGCCGAGGACCACGTCGGGAGGGGTCGGCACCGCGCTGAGGTGCCTTCCGGTCCCACCCGGCCCGGAAGCGGCGGGAGCGGCGGGGACGGCCGCCGGAGGGCTCATCCCCTCCGGGCCGTCCGGGCCGCCCAGCCCGGAGGCGGCGGCACCCGCACCCGCCGTGCCCGCAGCCGTGCCCGCAGCCGTGCCCGCACCGGTCGTGCCCGTCTCGGACGGGTTCTGACCGTCCGTGCCGCCACCACGCGTGCTCGTACCACTCGTACCGGGGCCGTCCACATCACCCGTGCCGGAGCCCGGCGTGCCGGAATCCGCGGTGCCGGTGTCGTCCGGGGCGGGGGGCGTGGCACCCGCGGTTCCTGCGGTGCCCGGGCCGGTGGTGCTCCCCTCGGCGGGAGCCGCGGGGGCGGTGGCGCCCGCGGGGCCGGGGAAGCCCGTGGGCGGGTCCTCCCGACCGGAGGTCTCCGTGGCGAGCGTCTCCGCGGCGGGGGACCCGGGAGCCGGGGCCGTCGCGCCCGCCGGGCCGGGGGCCGCCGTCCTCGCGTCCGCGCCGTCCGAACCCTTGGGGCGCTTCGGGCCCTTGGAGCCCTTCGCACCGCCCGGGGTCGCCGGCGTCTCACCGGACTGCTCGGCGGACTGCTCGCCGGACTGCTCGGCGGGCACCGGTTCCGGTGCCGAGGGGGCGCTCCAGCCGCCCACGCCGCCCGTGTCGGGCGTGGTCTCGGCGGCGGTCTCCACGCCGGGACTCTCGCCCAGCAGCCGGGAGAGGTTGGCCGCGAACCTGTCGATCAGCTTCCCGCCGACCTCGGTCATCACGCCCCGGCCGAACTGGGCGGGGCGGCCGGTCACGGTGAAGGAGGTCTCGACGGTGACGCGGGTGGTGCGGCCCTCGGGGTGCAGCCGGGCGACGACCGTGGCACCGGCGGTGCCCGAACCCCTGGCCTCCTTGCCGGAGGCCTCCAGGGTCATGGAGCGGGCGTCCTCGTCCACCTTCTCGTAGGAGGCGCGTCCCTGGTAGGTGACCGTGATCGGCCCCACCTTCACCTTCAGCTTGCCGGTGAAGGAGTCTCCCTCGACCTTGTCGACGGTGGCGCCGGGCAGGCAGGGCGCGACGCGCTCGACGTCGAGCAGCACCGGCCAGGCCTGCTCGACCGGCACCGGGACCGTGAACTCGTGCTCGAATCGCATCGCCATCGATCCGCTCCTTGTCGATCGGTCGCTGCTGCGACATTACGACTACACGGGGTCGTATTCCAGTACACCGCTGCGGAAGCGGTCGAAGGACCCAACGCAACCCATAGTTGTCTTTATGCCTCTATATCGGACCACAATGGCTCGTAACGGTCCGAGCCGGTCGGTGTCCGTATCTCTGGTACTGCCCATCTGGGCGTGGACGATGCCTCGGCACCCGGTGATCCCGGCCGGATCGGGAGGCCGTCCCCGAGCCGGCTCGGGACCCGATCGCCCCGGTCCCGAGCCGGGCAGGGCTCAGCCGATCGCGCTCCTGACCGCCCGCCGGGTCAGCACCCGGGCCAGATGGCGGCGGTAGTCGGGCCTGGCGTGCAGGTCGGCCGAGGGCGAGGTGCCCTCGTCGGCCCGCGCGCACGCCTCCGCGACCGGGTCGGCCGTGCCGTCGGAGCCGGGGGAGGCGAGATCCACCCCGCGCAGCGCCTCCTCCACGGCCCCGGCCCGTACCGGGACGGAGCCCATGTTGGTCAGCCCGATCCTGGCCTCCTCGACGATCCCGTCACCCCGCCGCACGGCCGCGGCGACGCCGACGATCGCCCACGCCTGGGCGGTCCGGTGGAACTTCTCGTAGTGGAACCCCCACCCCGGGCCCAGGACGGGCACCTTGACGCCGGTCAGCACCTCGCCGGGACCGAGCGCGGTCTCCAGGTAGTCGACGAAGAAGTCGGCCGCGGGGATCTCCCGCTCGCCGTCGCCGGAGCGGGCGACGAGGACGCAGTCGAGCGCCAGCGCCACCGCGGGCAGGTCCCCGGCGGGGTCGGCGTGGGCCAGGGAGCCGCCGAGCGTGCCGCGGTGCCGTACGGCGGGATCGGCGACCGTGGCCGTGGCCAGGGCGAGCAGCGGGGCGCGGTCCCTGATCACGGCGGAGCGCAGCACCTCGTCGTGGGTGGTGAGCGCGCCGACGAACACGTGGTCGCCGCGGTCGTCGATGCCGCGCAGCCCGGGCAGGCGCCCGAGGTCCACCAGCGTGGACGGGTAGGCCAGCCGGAGCCGCAGCAGCGGCAGCAGCGACTGCCCCCCGGCCAGCACCTTGACGTCGTCGCCGGAGTCCGCGGCCTCGCCGAGCACCCGGCAGGCCTCCTCCAGCGACTCGGGCCTGACGTAGTCGAACGACGCGGGGATCATCGGTCGCCTCCCTCGGAGTCCGGTCCGGCCGGACGGGCGGTCCCGGCTTCGGTCGCCGGTTCGGCCCCGGCTTCGGTCCCCGGTCCGGCTTCGGGCCCGGCCGCCGGAGCGCCCGCCTCGGTGACGGCGCGCCAGACGCGCTCGGGGGTGCAGGGCATCCGCACGTCGTTCACCCCGAAGGGGCGCAGCGCGTCGACGACCGCGTTGACGACCGCGGGCGTGGAGGCGATCGTCCCGGCCTCGCCGACGCCCTTGACGCCCAGCGGGTTGGTCGTCGACGGGGTCTCCGTACGGTCGGTGACGAAGGCCGGGAGGTCGGACGCGGACGGGATGAGGTAGTCGGCCATGGTCGCGGTGAGCAGGTTGCCCTCGGCGTCGTGGACGGCCTCCTCGAACAACGCCTGGGCGACGCCCTGGGCGATGCCGCCGTGCACCTGTCCCTCGACGATCAGCGGGTTCACCACCGATCCCACGTCGTCGACGGCCACGTAGGCGCGGATCCGCACCGCGCCCGTCTCGGTGTCCACCTCGGCCGCGCACAGGTGGGTGCCGTGCGGGAAGGAGAAGTTGTCCGGGTCGAAGGTCGCGTCGGCGTCCAGCGCGGGCTCGAACCCCTCGGGCAGGTCGTGCGCGGCGAAGGTCGCCAGCGCCAGCTCCTGGATGGTCTTCCCCACCCCGGTGCCGCGGACCGTGAACGTGCCGTCGGCGAACTCGACGTCGTCGGCGGACGCCTCCAGCATGTGCGCGGCGAGGATCCTGGCCCGCTCCTTGACCTTCTCGCAGGCGGCCAGCACGGCGACGCCGCCCACGACCAGGGAACGGGAGCCGTAGGTGTCCATGCCCTTGTGGGAGACGGCCGTGTCGCCGTGCAGCACCGAGACGTCCTCGAACGGCACGCCCAGCGCGTCGGCGACGATCTGGCTCCACGCGGTCTCGTGCCCCTGCCCGTGCGGCGAGGAGCCGGTGACGACCTCGACCTTGCCGGTGGGGAGCATCCTGACCGAGGCGTGCTCCCAGCCGCCCGCGCCGTAGCTGAGGCTGCCCAGCACCCGGGAGGGGGCCAGCCCGCACATCTCGGTGAACGTGGAGACGCCGATGCCGAGCTGCACCGGATCACGCCGGTCGCGGCGGTCGGCCTGCTCGGCCCTGAGCTTGTCGTACCCGAGCAGGGCCAGGGCCCGCTCGGTCGCGGCCTCGTAGTTGCCCGAGTCGTAGGTGAGCCCGCAGATCGTGGTGTACGGGAACTCCTCGTGGGTGATCCAGTTGCGGCGGCGCAGCTCGACGGGGTCCATGCCCAGCTCGTGGGCGAGCTCCTCCATCGCGCGCTCGATCGCGAACGTCGCCTCAGGCCGCCCCGCACCCCGGTAGGCGTCGGTCGGCACCTTGGTGGTGAAGACGCCGGTGCAGGTGAAGTCGTAGGCGTCCATCTTGTAGATGCCGTTGTACATGAACGCGCCGAGCAGCGGCACGCCCGGCGTGATCAGCATCAGGTAGGCGCCCATGTCGGCCAGCAGGTTCACCTGGACGCCCCGCACCCGCCCGTCCCGGTCGGCGGCGAGGCGGATCCGCTGGAGCTGGTCGCGGCCGTGGTGCGCGGTCAGGTTGCCCTCGGAACGGGACTCGGTCCACTTCACCGGCCTGCCCAGCCGCCGGGTCAGCAGCAGGGCGAGCACCTCCTCGGCGGTGACCTGCAGCTTGGAGCCGAAGCCGCCGCCCACGTCCGGCGCGACCACCCGCAGCTTGTGCTCGGGGATGCCGGTGGTCAGCGCGAGCATGACGCGGAGCACGTGCGGGATCTGGGTGGCCGAGTACAGCGTGAACGAGTCGCCGTCGGTGGTGGCCACCACCGCGCGGGGCTCCATGGCCGTGGGGATGAGCCGCTGCTGCACGTAGGTGCGCTCGATCACCACCGGGGCGTCGCGGAACGCCTCCTCGATGTCACCCCCGGAGAACCTCCAGGTGAACGCCCGGTTTCCGGCGGACGCGCCCTCGTGGACCCTGGGGCTGCCCTCGGTGAGCGCCTCGGTCATGTCGAGCACCGCGTCCAGCGGCTCGTAGTCGATCTCGATCGCCTCCAGGGCGTCGGCCGCCCGGTAGCGGTCGGTGGCGACCACGCAGGCCACCGCCTCGCCGACGTAGCGGACCTCGTCGACCGCCATGGGCGGGTGCTCGGGGATCAGGACGTCCTCGCTGACCGGCCAGGCGCACGGGAGGCTGCCCTGCTCGTCGGCGAGATCCCGGCCGCCGTAGACGGCGACCACGCCCGGCCGGTCGCGCGCGGCCGAGGTGTCCACCCGGGTGATCCTGGCGTGGGCCATCGGGCTGCGCAGGAAGGCCACGTACATCATGCCGGGGAGCTGGATGTTGTCGGTCCAGGTGGTGCGGCCGGTGACCAGCCGGGCGTCCTCCTTGCGCCTGCGCGCCCGGCCGACCTCGTGGGCGGCGGACGGGGTGCCGAGCGCGTCGCTCTCGGCGATCCTCTCGGCGACCAGGCCCGCGTCGAGCTGCTCGGTCACGGCGTCCGCACCTGCCCTTCGGTCTCCTGCCGGGCCGCCCCGGGCCCCGGCGTGCCGGCCGTCTCCCGCTCCCCGTCCGGCCGCGCCATCTCCCGGGCGCCGCGCCGTACCGCCCGGACGATGTTGGTGTAGCCCGTGCACCGGCACAGGTTGCCCTCCAGGCCCGCGCGGACCGCCTCCTCCGACGGGTTCGGGTCGTCCCTGAGCAGGTCGATCGCGGCCATGATCATGCCGGGGGTGCAGTACCCGCACTGCAGGGCGTGCTCCTCGTGGAAGGCGCGCTGCATGGGGTGCCAGTCGGTGCCCTCCGCCAGGCCCTCGACGGTGACGACGTCGCTCCCGTCGGCCTGTACGGCCAGCACGGAGCAGCTCTTCACGCTCACCCCGTCGAGCAGCACGGTGCAGGCGCCGCAGTTGCTCGTGTCGCAGCCGACGGGCGTACCGGTCCTGCCCAGCCGGTCTCTCAGCAGGTGGACGAGGAGGAGACGCGGTTCGACCTCCTCCTCGTAGCGGACTCCGTCGACGGTGAGGGATGTTCGAGGCATACGTCCTCCCGGTGACCCGGTGGGCATGGAGCTGTGGAAGCCGACAAAAGTGAACGTACGCCCCTGCTGTTGTCGGTCAACCCCTCCGCGCCACGCCACGCCGGTGCCGGGCCCCACGGCCGGTACAGAGCCCGTCGGCCGGCATCGGCCCTACGGCCGGCTCCGGGCCCTCCCGGTCAGCGCCGGATCACCCTGGCCAGGATGGCGACCAGGCCCGCCAGGCCCAGGCCGCCGACCAGGATCGTGAGCATGATCAGCGGTTCGACGGACGGCCGGCTCACGAACACGACCCCGGCCGAGACGAACAGCATGCCGCTGAGCAGCGCCATCCAGTCCGTACGGTGCACGCGCCGGCGCTCGTGGAGCTCGCGGGACCCGGGACGCTCGGGATCATGCGGCACGGCGCACCTCCACGTCCCCGATGCCCGCCTTGATGTTCAGCACGATGGTCGCCACGTCCTCCTCCGGGTCCACCTCCGGCTCCAGGACCCTGCTGTGCCGGATGTCGGCACCGCCCTCCACGGTGTGGTCGATCTTGACGTCGCCGAACCTGGTGTAGCCGTTCACCTCGGCCCTGACCGTCGCGGGCAGGACCACGCTGATCTCCCCGACCGTGACCGACGCGTCCAGGACGGTCCGCGAGCCCGGTGGCAGCACCAGCTCGCTCAGGTCCAGGGTGCCCTCGCCCACGCCCACCTCGTAGCCGCGGGCCACCTCCGACAGGGCGACGGGCTCCCAGCGGTAGTTGCCGAACTTCTTGGGCATGCCGGCGAGCAGGGACCCGCCGACCAGGGCGATCGACAGCACGGTGCCGATCACGACCAGCCCCGCTCCCCGGCCGACCCAGGCGGCGACCAGCAGGCCGGCGCCGATGACGGCGAGCGCGGCGCCTCCGGCGACGGTCATGTCGACCGATCCCGAGGTGGACTGGATCGCCACGGTGATCCCTCCAACGATCATGGCCAGGATGATGGTGACGACCCCCACGAACGACCTCGGCCGGCGGGGCCTGGGCGGTGCCTGGACCGCCTGGCCGTACCCGGACAGGTCGTAGGGGTCGTGCGGCTGTGCCCGCCTGCGGGGGTCGAGGGGCTGGTAGGGCCCGTACGGCGAGAAGGGCTCGCCCGAGGAGTCGAACGACGAGCCCGCGGTGCGGTACGGGGCCGACGCGGCGCGGAAGGGGGCCGAGGGGAACCCCCCGGACGGGCCGGCGGGACCCGGACCCGGGGCGTACCCGCCCGGGGAGCCGGGGCCAGGCGGCTCCGAGGCCGGCTCACCACCCGGCCCGGCGACGGCGCGGGCCGGGGGGTGAGCGGCGTTCCCGGAGGCGTGCGCCGGACCGGGAGCGTGGGCGGAGCCTGGGGCGTCCGCGGGGCCGGGGGCGTTCACGGTCGAGGTGACGGACTCCGCTGCATGGGCGGAGGTGAACGCGGAGGTCCGCGCGGCGTTCCCGGGGGAGGTCCCGGTGTCCCGGAGGTCCCCGCCGCCCCCGGCGTCCCTGGCGTTCCCGGGCACGGGAGGTCCCGCGTGCCCGTCGGCCCAGGCGGCGCGGGCGGCGTGGTCGTGCTCCCCGACCGGCCGGGGGCCGTCGGAGGCTCCCGGCCAGGAGTCGCCGGGACGCGTCCTCCCGCGGCGGCGCAGCCGGTCGGGCAGCGACCGGGCCACGGCCAGCAGGTCGACCCCCCGGGCGTGGGCGGCGAGCAGGGCGATGGCGAAGACGGTGCCGACCACGATCGTCCCGGTGCCGACGCCGTCCGAGGAGATGTTGATCACCAGGCCGAGGACGAAGACGCCGGTCAGCAGGGTCAGGACCGTCTCGCCGTCGAAGTCGCGCCGGGTCCACTGCTCCAGGTGGCCGGGGCCGCCGTCGGTCTCGCGCATCAGCAGGAAGGCCGCGATGTAGAGGATGATGCCGATCCCCGAGCCGAGGACCAGCACCGCGAAGCCGACGCGGAACAGCACCGGGTCGATACCGGCGTACCGCCCCAGGCCGGCGCAGACGCCGGTGAGCATGCGCCCCTGATCGCTGCGCCCCAGGTTCCGCTCCCCCTCGGGGAGGGCGGACGCGGAGCCGGGCACGCCGATCCTGTGCTCCTGGGCCCGGCCGGTGTCTTTCATGCTCTCATCGTGGCCTTTCCGGCTCCCCGCCGCATCCGGGAGACCCCTGAGTGACCCCGGAGAGCAGGCCCTTCCCTCAGGGTCGCTTCAGGGGAACGCCTGATGCGGTGGCACGCTGGTTCGTGTGACGATGCTGACGATATGGCTGACCGACAGACACTTCTCGACACGGCGCCCGTGACGTCCAAGGACGCGCCCCTTCCCCGCCTCGTGAGGCCGGTGCAGGGGCGGCTGGTGGCCGGGGTGGCCCAGGGGGCCGCCGCCCAGCTCCGGCTCGACCCGGTCGTGCTGCGGCTGGCCTTCGTGCTGCTCACCGTGGTGGACGGCTTCGGTGCCGTGGCCTACGCCGCCCTGTGGATGTTCACCTCGCGCGAACCCCACGAGGGCAGGGAGCCCGCCAGGGACTGGAGCCAGATCGCCGCATACGGCGCGATCGGGCTGGCGCTCGTCGCGCTGAGCTGGCTCACCGGGACCTCGGGGGCCGGGCTCGGCGCCTGGCCGCTCGCCGTGGGCGGCATCGGCTCGCTGATCCTGTGGCAGCAGGCCGACCCCGACCGGCGGCAGCGCTGGATGAGCCACACGGTGGGGCAGGTCCGCCAGAACCGGGTCCGCACCTTCCTCGGGCTGGTGCTCGTGGTGGTCGGCGCGATCGGCTTCCTGGTGGCCAACGACGAGCTCGGCAAGGCGCGTCCCGGCATCGTGTTCACGCTGGTGGTGGTGGGCGGCGTCGCGCTGATCGCGACCCCCTGGCTGGCCGCCCTGTGGAAGGAGCTGCAGCGCGAGCGCCGCGAGCGCATCCGCCAGGAGGAGCGCGCCGAGGTCGCCGCGCACGTGCACGACTCGGTGCTGCACACGCTGACGCTGATCCAGCGCAGGGCCCAGGACCCCCGCGAGGTGATGCGGCTGGCCCGCGCCCAGGAGCGGGAGCTGCGCAACTGGCTGTACCAGCCCCAGCAGGACGCCGACGCCTCGGTGGCGGCGGCCGTGCGGCGGGTCGCGGCCGAGGAGGAGGACGCCCACGGGGTGCCGATCGAGGTCGTCTGCGTCGGCGACGGCCCGCTGACCCCCGAGCTGTCCGCGATGATGCAGGCCGCCAGGCAGGCCATGGTGAACGCCGCCAAGTACTCCGGGGCCGAGGTCGTCTCCGTCTACGCCGAGACGGAGCCGGACGAGGTCACCGTCTTCGTCAGGGACCGCGGGGCCGGGTTCGACATGGACGAGGTACCCGAGGATCGTATGGGTATCCGCCAGTCGATCATCGGCAGGATGGAACGCCACGGGGGCAGCGCCCGGGTGCGTACCGAACCCGGCGAGGGTACGGAAGTGATGCTGACCATGAAACTGGAGAAGGCGTGAACGAGCGGCGAGTCATGACACGGCTGCGGGGGACGCGATGAGCACGGTGAAGGTACTGATCGTCGACGACCACCGGCTGTTCCGCTCCGGCGTCCGCGCCGAGCTGGGCGACTCCATCGAGGTGATCGGCGAGGCCGAGGACGTGGAGTCCGCGGTCAAGGCGATCGCCGAGCTCGGCCCGGACGTGGTCCTGCTCGACGTGCACATGCCCGGGGGCGGCGGGCAGGAGGTGCTGCGCAAGGTCCTGGGCTCCGGCTCCACGGTCCGTTTCCTCGCCCTGTCGGTCTCCGACGCGGCCGAGGACGTCATCGGCGTGATCCGCGGCGGCGCCCGGGGGTACGTGACCAAGAACATCAGCGGGCGCGAGCTCACCGACGCCATCCGCCGGGTGGCCGAGGGGGACGCGGTCTTCTCGCCCAGGCTGGCCGGGTTCGTGCTGGACGCGTTCTCCTCCAGCGAGGCCCCGCCGATCGACCCCGAGCTCGACTCGCTGACCCAGCGCGAGCGCGAGGTGCTGCGCCTGATCGCCAGGGGGTACGCCTACAAGGAGATCGCCAAGGAGCTCTTCATCTCGGTCAAGACCGTGGAGACCCACGTCTCGTCCGTGCTGCGCAAGCTCCAGCTCTCCAACCGCCACGAGCTGTCCCGCTGGGCCACGGCACGGCGCCTGGTCTGACCCGGGCCGGATGCCAGGGAGGACCGCGGGGGCCGTCCCGGCCGACCCCGCGCCCTCCGGGGACGCGGCTCCGGCTTCGGCTCCGAAGGGACCGCCCGGAGCCGTACCGGATTCTTGTCCTCGAATCGGTCGCGATCTCCTGTACGAGCAGTGACTTATGTGCGACTCTGCGAAGTATGGGACGTGATGTACCAGCGATGGTGTTCAGCCGCGAGGATAGGCGGCGCTACCGGGACAAGGTGCGCCGGTGCCTCGACGTCTTCGCGCAGATGCTCCGCGAGTCCAGGTTCGAGTTCGACGAGCCCAAGGCGGGGCTGGAGATCGAGCTCAACCTGGTGGACGACCGCGGCGAGGCCGCCATGCGCAACACCGAGGTGCTCCGGGCCATCGCGGAGCCCGACTGGGCCACCGAGCTGGGCCAGTTCAACGTGGAGATCAACGTGCTGCCCGAGTCCCTGGAGGGCGACGGGGCGGCCCGGCTGGAACAGGTGATCAGGGATCGCCTCAACCACGCCGAGGAGCGGGCCAACACCGTCGGCGGGCACATGGTCATGGTCGGCATCCTGCCCACCCTGCGCGAGGGGGACGTCCACGAGGGCACGCTCTCGGCCAACCCCCGCTACAAGCTGCTCAACGAGCAGATCTTCGCCGCCAGGGGCGAGGACCTGCACCTGTCGATCGAGGGCGACGAGTTCCTGGAGACCTACGCCGACAGCATCACCCCCGAGGCGGCCTGCACGAGCCTCCAGCTGCACCTCCAGGTCAGCCCCGAGGCGTTCGCCGCCAACTGGAACGCCGCCCAGGCCATCGCGGGACCCCAGGTGGCGATGGCGGCCAACTCCCCGTTCCTGTTCGGCCGCAGGCTCTGGCAGGAGACCCGCATCCCGCTGTTCGAGCAGGCCACCGACACCCGGCCGGTGGAGCTGAAGGCCCAGGGCGTACGGCCCAGGGTGTGGTTCGGCGAGCGGTGGATCACCTCGGTCTTCGACCTGTTCGAGGAGAACGCCCGCTACTTCCCGGCGCTGCTGCCGCTCTGCGACGAGGAGGACCCGCGCGAGGAGCTGTCCCGGGGGAACATCCCCGCGCTCGGCGAGCTGACCCTGCACAACGGCACCGTCTACCGGTGGAACCGGCCGGTCTACGCGGTCGTGGACGGCACCCCGCACCTGCGGGTGGAGAACCGGGTGCTGCCGGCCGGCCCCTCGGTGGCGGACGTCGCCGCCAACGCCGCGTTCTACTACGGGCTCATGCGCGTCCTGCCGTACGCCGAACGCCCGATCTGGACGCGCATGTCGTTCGCCGCGGCCGAGGACAACCTGCACGCCGCCGCCCGGCACGGCCTGGACGCCCGGCTCTACTGGCCCGGCCTCGGCGAGGTGGCCGCCTCCGAGCTGATCCTGCGCCGCCTGCTGCCGCTCGCCTACGAGGGGCTCGACCTGTGGGGCGTGAACCCCGAGGCCAGGGACCGGCTGCTGGGGATCGTCGAGCAGCGCTGCCTGACCGGCACGACCGGGGCGAGCTGGCAGATCGCGGCCGTGGACGCGCTCGGCGACATCGACAGGCACGAGGCGCTGCGCCGGATGACGCTGCACTACATCGAGAACATGCACACCAACGAGCCCGTCCACACCTGGCCGTTCCCCTGAGACGTCGTGCCCCTGAGACCCGTACCTCTGAGACGCGCCGTGCCCTCGGAGCGCCGCGCGGGCGGGGGTCCCCTTCACGCGGGGAGACGGCTTCGGTCACGATGGGGGTATGAGAAGAGCGCTCCTCCTTGTTCTGGTGCTCGTGACGGCGGCCCTCACCGCCTGCGGGGTCGTGGTCGGGGGCGGGAGCGGGCAGGGTGATCCGGTCGAGGGCGACGGGGGCGCCGGGAGCAGGGCCACGGCCGAGGCGCGAGGCCAGACGTTCGCCTCGGACGTCGAGCTGGCCAGGGAGCTCACCGAGGCCTACTGGAAGCAGACGTTCGCCGCGTCCGGCCTGACCTACCGGCCGGTCACCGACTTCATCGCCTACCAGGGGGACAACGGCCCCGCCTGCGGCGACCAGCAGGCCGTGCCGAACAACGCCTTCTACTGCCCGGCCGGGCACTTCATCGCCTACGACGAGAACTGGATGCGCGAGCTCTACCGTCAGATGGGCGACGGCTCGGTGTACGTGATCATCCCGCACGAGTTCGGGCACGCCGTGCAGATCCAGCTGAACACCGCCTTCCGGCTGAACGTCGAGCGGGAGCTGCAGGCCGACTGCTTCGCCGGTGGGACGCTGGGGGCTCTGGTCAAGGGCGGTTCGCTGCAGACCGAGCCCGGGGACGAGGACGAGCTCCTGGTCAACCTGGCCGCCGCGGGCGACCCCACCGACGACTGGCTGCGCCCGGACGCCCACGGCACGGCCCAGCAGCGCCAGACGATGTTCGCCAAGGGCTACGACCAGGGGACGTCGGCCTGCTGAACCCCTTCGGCCCGGCCCCCGGGGACTCGGGGACGGCCTGCCGCACGCGGATGCCGGGGACCGCGCTT
Organism: Streptosporangium sp. NPDC050148; assembly: GCF_055586505.1. Taxonomy (NCBI): domain Bacteria; kingdom Bacillati; phylum Actinomycetota; class Actinomycetes; order Streptosporangiales; family Streptosporangiaceae; genus Streptosporangium; species Streptosporangium sp. NPDC050148. Next base: position 26,584 of record NZ_JBVJIA010000012.1, read on the forward strand.
CCTCGGGACCGGTGCCGGGCCACCGCGGTCCGGCCGTCGATCACGTAGCCTCGAGTCGGATTCGAGGGACCCGGGGTACGGGCGGGGCGGAGGGCGCCCTTCCGGGCCGCGCGGCTCCCGGCGCGCCCCGGCACGCGGGACGCGGGACGTCCGAGGGGGGCGTGACCATGGAACACAGGCCGGCACGGAACGGATCATGGCGGGCCGGATCGTGGCGGGCCGGTGCGGAGCGGACCGGATCGTGGCGGACCGGTGCGGAGCGGGCCGATGCCGGGTCGGCCGATCCGGCACGGACCGCCGGGGAGCGGACCGATGCGGAGCGGGCCGGATCCCGGTCCGTGGCCCCGGCGCGGGGTTCCTCCGGGCTCGCCGTCCAGGCCGGGGCGGTGGCCGTGCTGGTGGCGGCCAACGTGCTCAACAACCGGGTGGCCCCCAGGCTGGCACCGCTGACCTCGGCCACGGCCGTCGGCGCGCTGCTCGTGATGGCTCGCCGTTCCGGGATCTCCTGGGCCGAGCTGGGGTTCCACGAGCGGGCGCGCGGCCTGAGGATCGGCGGGGCGCTCGCCTCCGCGGTGGCCGGCTCCTACGCCGTGGGCATCGCGATCCCGGCCACCCGCCGTTTCTTCCGCGACGAGCGGGCCCTGTCGCTCTCCCGCGCCCGCGCGCTGGAGGAGGCCCTGCTCCAGGTGCCGATCGGCACGGTCCTGCTGGAGGAGGTGGGCTTCCGCGGGGTGATGCACGCCCTCGTCGCCCGCTCCCACGGCCACGGTACGGCGACCGCGGTCTCCTCGGCCCTGTTCGGCCTCTGGCACGTCCTGCCCGCCATCGACATGATGGCCGCCAACCCCGCTCTGAGCGGCCTGGCCTCCGGCGCCCCTGACGAGGCCGCCGCGTCCGGGCCTCTCTCCGGGGCCGTTCCTGGGCCCGTCTCCGAAGTCGTTTCTGGGCCCGTCTCCGGGCCGGGGCCCGCGCCGGTCCCGGTGGGGGCGGCTCCCGGGAGCGCGACGGCACCCGTCTTGCCGGGGGCGGTCCCCGCCGGGACCGGCGCCGGGCAGGCGTCCGTCCGGCAGGTGGTGCGCGTCGTGGCCGGTTCGGTGGTCGCGACCGGGCTCGCCGGGGTGCTCTTCACCGAGCTGCGCAGGCGGGGCGGTCTGGCCGCGCCCGCGATGCTCCACGTGGCGACCAACTCCCTGGGCTACCTCTTCGCCCGCCTGGCCCCGCCGGAGGCGGACCCCGCCTCATGAAGCGGGCTCCTGCCGCGACGCGGCTCCCCTCCGCACAGGAGGGGGCCCGCCCCGCGCGGGAGGATCAGGCGATCGAGAACGCGCTGAAAGGAAAAGGTCAGGCGGTGGAGACGCGCTGGAAGGACTCGATGTAGCGGCCCTCGCCGAACCCCGCCTCGACGGCGATCCGGGAGAAGTGGCCCCGCAGGGACGCCTCGAAGTCGCTCTGGTGGCCGACCTGGCTGACGTGCGAGCGCAGCGCGGCGAGCTTGCGGTCGAAGGTGTCGGTGACGTCCACGTGGTGGTCGGGCGTCGGGCCGCCGTTCAGCCAGACCTCGCGGACGGTCCACGCCTGGAGCCCCTCGTCGCGCAGCAACTCGGGGAAGGCGTAGGGGTTGCGCGCGTCGGGGTAGACGGCGTCCAGCGTGCAGCCGCCGACCGCGCGGTGGTCGGGATGGCTGGGGGCGATGAACCGGTGGTTGCGCTCCGGGCTGTGGGTGATCACCAGGTCCGGCCTGACCTGGCGGATGACCCGGGTGATGTCGCGCCGCAGGTCCAGGCTCTGCACCACGGTCCCGTCGCGGTAGCCGAGGAAGCGGAGATCGGTCACGCCGACCACCTTGGCGGCGTCCGTCTGCTCGGTACGGCGCAGCTCGGCCATGCCGCCGTTGTCCAGCTCGCGGTCGAAACCGCCCGCGTCACCGTCGGTGACCACGCAGTACGTCACCTCGACGCCCCGGTCGGTGAACTGCGCGATCGCGCCCGCGGCGGCGAAGTCGACGTCGTCCGGGTGCGCGGTGACCACCAGCACGCGGTCGATCTGGTCCTCGGACACGATGGGAACGCCTTTCCGTCGCTTTCGCGTACCACTCGATCAGCACAACCGCCGGGGAGTCCGTCCGCATTCCTTGCGGTCGGCGGACCCGGTTGTCGGCCGGTCGCTCTAACCTAGGTGGCGTGTCGATCCCAGCCTCTTCCCTGACCCACCCGTTGCTCGACGGGCTCAACCCCCAGCAGCGCGAGGCCGTCGTGCACCACGGCAGCCCCCTGCTCATCGTCGCGGGCGCGGGGTCGGGCAAGACCCGGGTGCTGACCCACCGCATCGCCTACCTGCTGGGCGAGCGCGGCGTGCACCCGCAGGAGATCCTGGCGATCACCTTCACCAACAAGGCCGCGCGGGAGATGAAGGACCGGGTCGACCGGCTCATCGGCCCGCGCTCGGCGGCGATGTGGGTGATGACCTTCCACAGCGCCTGCGTGCGGATCCTGCGCCGCGAGGCCAAGCGCCTGGGCTTCCCCAGCGGCTTCTCCATCTACGACCAGGCCGACTCCCAGCGCCTGATGGCGATGGTCTGCCGGGAGATGGACCTCGACCCCAAGCGCTACCCGCCCAGGTCGTTCTCCGCCCAGGTCAGCAACTTCAAGAACGAGCTGATCGACTACGAGACGGCGTCCGAGCAGGCGTCCACCCACCTGGAGCGCAAGCTCGCCGAGGCGTACCGGAACTACCAGCAGCGGCTCACCGAGGCCGGGGCGATGGACTTCGACGACCTCATCATGCTGACCGTGACGCTGTTCCAGATCTTCCCCGACGTGGCCGAGCACTACCGGCGCCGCTGGCGTCACATCATGGTCGACGAGTACCAGGACACCAACCACGCGCAGTACACGCTGATCCGGGAGCTCACCGGCCGGGCCGAGCCGCTCACCGCGGATGGGGAGCCGGTCAGGGAGGGCGGCGGCCTTCCCCCGGCCGAGCTGTGCGTGGTGGGGGACGCCGACCAGTCGATCTACGCCTTCCGGGGCGCGACGATCCGCAACATCCTGGAGTTCGAGCGCGACTACCCCGAGGCCAGGACGATCCTGCTGGAGCAGAACTACCGCTCCACCCAGACGATCCTGTCCGCGGCCAACGCGGTGATCTCGCGCAACCAGAGCCGCAAGCCCAAGAACCTCTGGTCCGACCAGGGTGCCGGGCCGAAGATCATCGGGTACGTTGCCGACAACGAGCACGACGAGGCCATGTTCGTCGCCCAGGAGGTCGACCGGCTCACCGACGAGGAGGACGTGGTGCCGGGCCAGGTCGCGGTGTTCTACCGGACCAACGCCGCCTCCCGGGTGTTCGAGGAGATCTTCATCCGGACCGGCCTGCCGTACAAGGTCGTGGGCGGGGTGCGCTTCTACGAGCGCAAGGAGGTCCGTGACCTGCTGGCCTACCTGCGGTTCCTGTCCAACCCGAACGACGTGGTCTCGCTGCGCCGCATCCTCAACGTGCCCAAGCGCGGCATCGGCGAGCGTGCCGAGGCGATGGTCGAGGCGTTCGCGACCAGGGAGCGCATCCCCTACTGGGAGGGGCTGCGCCGGGCGGACGAGGCGCCGGGCATGGCCACCCGCTCGCTCAAGGCGATCAAGGACTTCGTCGCGCTGATGGACGAGCTCATGGTGAAGGCCGACGCCCTGTCGCCCTCGGAGCTGGCCCAGGAGGTGCTGGTGAGCACCGGTTACCGCCTGGAGCTCGCCGCCTCCACCGACCCGCAGGACGAGAGCCGCCTGGAGAACCTGGACGAGATGATCTCGGTCGCCTCGGAGTTCGAGGAGGCCAACCCCGAGGGCACGCTGGTGGAGTTCCTGGAGCAGGTCTCCCTGGTGGCCGACGCCGACCAGATCCCGGCGGCCGACGGGGGCCAGGGGGTGGTGACGCTGATGACGCTGCACACCGCCAAGGGCCTGGAGTTCCCGGTGGTGTTCCTCACCGGCATGGAGGACGGCGTCTTCCCGCACACCCGCTCGCTCGGCGAGCCCAAGGAACTGGAGGAGGAGCGCCGCCTGGCCTACGTCGGCATCACCCGGGCCGAGCGGCGCCTCTACCTCTCCCGGGCGGCCGTCCGCAGCTCCTGGGGCTCGCCCGCGTTCAACCCGGCCTCCCGGTTCGTCTCGGAGATCCCGGCCGAGCTGGTCGACTGGCGCAGCGACCCGGAGAAGAACGCCTGGGGCGCCGCCACCCGCCGCGAGTCCCGCCCCGCCCCGGCCCGCAGGCCCGGCGGCAGGACGATCCCGAACCTCACCCCGGGGGACCGGGTCACCCACGACGCGTTCGGCCTGGGCACGGTCGTGTCCGTGGACGGCGTCGCCGAGAAGACCAAGGTCAAGATCGACTTCGGTGGTGGCGGGGAGAAGACCCTGCTGCTGGCGTACGCGCCGCTGGAGAAGCTCTGAGTCCTGCCGTGAGCGGGGCCGGGAAGGGGCCATCCGGGTCGCCCCGGGACGTCCGAGAAGCGGGTCGCTCCGGGGACGTCCGAGAAGCGGATCACAGCGGGGACGTCCGAGAAGCGGGTCCCGTCGCCGGGCGTCCGGGGAGCGGCCGGTGCCGCTCCCCGGAGGCGTGGCGCGGGCCGGACCGGCCCGGTCAGTTCTCGAAGAACCCCCGGACCGGGTCCTGGGCCCCCCGGGCCTCGTCGGCGCCGACGGTGAGCTCGTCGAAGTCGGCCACCTGGTCGGCGGGCGGCGCCTTGATCGTGACCTTGGTGCCCCATCCGGTGTAGCGGGTGTCGTTGACGTAGGTCAGCTCGGTGCTGTTCAGGCCCCTGGTCGACTCCGTGTACGACGACACGACCCGGCGGACCAGCAGGTCGGAGCCGAGGTAGATCTTCCAGCTCACCGGGAGCGTGGCGGACCTGCCGGTGGGCTTCGTGCCGAGCATCGCGCGCACCGCGGGGGAGACCCTGAAGAGCTCGCCCAGCGTGATCGTGCCCGAGTGGACCGTGGTCCGGGTGCCGTCCCAGGTGCCTCCCGGACGCCTGGCGGCGGTGCGGGCCAGGGTCGCCCGCAGCGTGCCCGGCTCGACGGTGCTGATGATCTGCTGAACGGCGCTGACCAGGGAACCCGTGTCGCCGGGCGTGCGCAGCCACTTCTTGCCCTCGGGCATCGAGTCGGCGTAGATGCCGCCCGAGGTGTACGCGGTGCCCTTCACCGAGATGGTCCGCGAGGGGGCGAACACGCCCGCGAGCCCGTCCTCGCCCTTGCTGGGAACGGTGAACCGGGTGGTCAGGTCCGAGGCGACCAGGCCCTTCCCGCCGAACTCCAGCACGCCGGACCGCCGGGTGAAGATCGTCCGGTACTTCTTCCCCTCACCGATGATCTTCGTGTTCTCGGCGAGCCTCACGCCCCGGTGGGCCTTGAACCGGCGGGTGAGCGCCGAGACCGGGTCGGCCGCCGAGGCCGACCGACCGGCCTCCGGGGTCAGGGCGGCCGGTCCGCTCGCGGCTTCGGCCGGAGCGGGCAGGGCGGGCAGCGGGGCGATCAGGGCTGCCAGGGTCGCGCCGGTCAGGGCGGCGAGCGTTCGCCTCATCGAGGGGGTCCTCCCGTAGGTGTCCGCGCGTCGTCGCGGAGGAGGAAAAGATTCTTGCCTATACGGCGAAACAACGGATCAAGAATCGGTGAAGGCGCCGGGCCGGACGCCCGGACGCCCGGACGGCCCCGTCCCCGGCAGGTGGCACCTGCCGGGGGCGAGGGAGCTCACTTGCCGCTGAGCAGGGGGATGGCCTCGACGGCCTCGAAGCCCGCCTGGGCGTCCTTGACGGTGGCGATCTGGTCGGCCGGCGGAGCGGTGATCGCGACCGGGGCACCCCAGTTGGTGTAGGCGGTGTGGACCGCCGCTCCGCTTCCGACCGACGTGGTCAGCCTGGCGGGGAGCCCGCGGCCGTCCAGGAACAGCTTCCAGTTGAGCTTCATCTTGATCAGACGGTCGGACGGCTTCTTCTCCGCCAACGCCCGGAACCACGGTGAGATCTTGTAGAGCTCACCGTAGGTGATCTTCCCCGCGTAGGCGGAGGTCTGCTTCACCGTGGCGTGCGCGAGCAGGGCCTTGAGGGTGGCGGGCTCGGCCGCGTTGACGGGCTGGCCCATCGAGCCGGTCACGCCGTGCGTGTCCTCGGGATACTGCAGCCAGGGCTTGTCCGTCGGCATGAACCGGCTGAACGCCCCGCCTGAGATGTAGGCCTTGTTCCCGATCCGGACGACCCGCTCGGGCTCGGCCAGCCCGGCCATCAGCTTGTTGAACCGCTTGCTCTCCGGGCTGTCTTCCTCGTCGTTCGACTCAAGGCCGAGCCCGAGGTCGCCCTCCTTGATGCGCAGCGTGGTGGTGTGGTCGGACGCGATCACCCCGGAGGCGCCGAACTGCAATTCACCGACGCGCTTGCCGAGGACCTCGGTCTTTTGCTGCCGACGAATCTTGATGGTGTCGGTGTAGGTGACACCGCGTCCGTTCTTGAACTGGCTCTTCAGCGCGGTGACCGGATCGGCGACCTGCGCGTGCGCGGTCGATGCCAGCGCCGGGACGCCCAGCACGGCCGTTGCGGCGCACGCCAGCCCGGCGATGTATCGCTTCAAGGGAAGTCCTCCTGATGGTGCCCCGCGCCCTGACGGCGAAGGGTCTGCACACTCTCGCAGTGCTAGATCACGAAAAGATAGCGCATGCGGACGTTCGTCTTGAATTAATCGTGCATATTCCGTGCAGAACGCCTCCTCGTGTTCCGGGATTCCGTCCGGAGGGCCGGGATGGGCATTCTTGTTTCCACGCGATCACGGAACGTTGTTTTCCCGTTTTTCGAACGTGATGGGAGCCCGGCTTTCTTTCGCCGTTCCGTGGAATTCACGGCGCGTTCGCCGTACCGGGAAAGCGGTGGGATTCCGGAGGTGGCGACGCCGGGCCGTGGCGCGCGCCGGGGAAGGGCCCGGAGGGAGAATCGAACCGGTCGCTGGACGGTACCGGGACGGGGCCGGTTACGCTGCCGACAGCTCCCATGTTGCGGGGGAGCGCAGACAAGGAGGTCTGTATGGATGCCGTGCCGAGGATCCGCGTCGTCATCGCCAAGCCGGGGCTGGACGGTCACGACAGGGGAGTGAAGATCGTGGCGCGCGCGCTGCGGGACGCGGGGATGGAGGTCGTCTACACCGGCCTGCACCAGACGCCCGAGCAGGTGGTGCGCACCGCGATCCAGGAGGACGCCGCGGCGATCGGCCTGTCCATCCTGTCCGGCGCGCACATGACGCTCTTCGCCAGGGTGCTGGAGCTGCTGAAGGAGAACGACGCGAGCGACATCGTGGTCTTCGGCGGCGGGATCATCCCCGAGGCCGACATGCCCGCGCTCCAGGAGATGGGCGTCGCGCGCATCTTCACACCGGGCGCCACCACGCAGGAGATCGTCGACTGGGTCCGGAGCGCGATCCCCTCGCCGGTCTGACGACCGGCGCGGACCCGTCCGGGCCGGACGGCGCACGGACCTGCCGGGGTCAGGCGGCGCGTGGACCCGTCGGGGCGTCGCGGACGTCTCCGGCGGATCGGCGCGTGGATCGGCGCGTGGATCGGCCACGCCGTCGCGGACGTCTCCGGCGGACCGGCGCGGGCGGTTTCTCGCGTCCCTCGCACCCCCGCGAGGTCACGAACAACATTCGGCCAGGCGATCATGGACCCGGTTGCCTGGTCATGTCATCAGGCGGGCTAGGCTTCATTGGCGCAAAACCGCCGGGCTCCCCCTTGGATCGTGGAGCCGGCCCGCTCACATCTGTACACCAGCCGGACAAGCAAGGACGGACCCTCGTGGACCTGTTCGAACATCAGGCGAAGGAGCTCTTCGCGGAGTACGGCATCCCGGTGCCGCGCGGCGTCGTCGCGCACACCGTGGAGGAGGCACGGGCGGCAGCCGAGCAGCTGACCGGCCGTGTCGTCGTCAAGGCCCAGGTCAAGACCGGTGGTCGAGGCAAGGCCGGTGGCGTGAAGGTCGCCGACGACGCGGCCGACGCCGAGCGGAAGGCCACCGACATCCTCGGCATGGACATCAAGGGCCACACGGTCCACAAGGTCCTGATCGAGGAGGCCAGCGCGATCGCGGAGGAGTACTACTTCTCCTTCCTGCTCGACCGCGCCAACCGTACGTTCCTCGCCATCTGCTCCGCCGCGGGCGGCATGGACATCGAAGAGGTCGCGCACAGCACGCCCGAGAAGGTGGCGAAGGTCCCGATCTCCCCGCTGGACGGCGTCGACCGGGCCAAGGCCCGTGAGATCGCCCAGGCCGGCGGGCTGCCCGAGGTGGCGCTCGACGGTGCCGCCGAGCTCATCGAGAAGCTCTGGTGCGCCTTCGTCGACGAGGACGCCTCCCTCGTCGAGGTCAACCCGATGATCCTGTCCGCCGACGGCCAGGTGAAGGCCCTCGACGGCAAGGTGACCCTCGACGACAACGCGGCCTTCCGCCAGACGGACCACGAGGCCTTCGAGGACAAGGCGGCCGAGGACCCCCTGGAGGCCGCGGCCAAGGCCAAGGACCTCAACTACGTCAAGCTGGACGGCTCCGTCGGCATCATCGGCAACGGCGCGGGCCTGGTCATGTCGACCCTCGACGTCGTCGCCTACGCCGGCGAGGCGTTCCCCGGCAAGCCCAAGCCCGCCAACTTCCTCGACATCGGCGGCGGCGCCTCGGCCGAGGTGATGGCGGCCGGCCTGGAGATCATTATCTCCGACCCCGCGGTCAAGTCGATCTTCGTCAACGTCTTCGGCGGGATCACCGCCTGCGACGCGGTCGCCAACGGTATCGTCTCCGCCTTCGAGCTGCTGCAGACCCGCGGCGAGAGCGTGAGCCGCCCGCTGGTCGTCCGGCTGGACGGCAACAACGCCGAACTCGGGCGTCAGATTCTCTCCGACGCCAAGCTCTCCGGCGTCGAACTGGTGGACACGATGGACGATGCGGCCAAGCGGGCCGCCGAACTCGCCGCGGTAGGTGCGTAATGGCCATCTGGCTGACCGAGAACAGCAAGATCATCGTCCAGGGCATGACCGGCGGTGAGGGCACCAAGCACACCCGGCGCATGCTCGCCTCGGGTGCCCGCGTCGTCGGCGGGGTCAACGCCCGCAAGGCCGGTACCGTCCACGAGGGCCTGCCCGTCTTCGGCGCCGTCGCCGAGGCCATGAAGGAGACCGGCGCCGACGTGTCGGTCGTCTTCGTGCCCCCGGCGTTCACCAAGGACGCCGTCAAGGAGGCCATCGACGCCGAGATCCCGCTCTGCGTGGTGATCACCGAGGGTGTCCCGATCCACGACACCACCGAGTTCTGGGCCTACGCGGTCGCCAAGGGTGGCAAGACCCGGATCATCGGGCCGAACTGCCCCGGCATCGCCTCGCCCGGCGCCTCCAACGCGGGCATCATCCCGGCCGACATCACCAGCGCGGGCCGTATCGGCCTGGTCTCGAAGTCGGGCACGCTGACCTACCAGCTCATGTACGAGCTGCGCGACATCGGCTTCTCCACCGCGGTCGGCATCGGCGGTGACCCGGTCATCGGCACCACCCACATCGACGCGCTCCAGGCGTTCCAGGACGACCCGGCCACCGACGCGATCGTGATGATCGGCGAGATCGGCGGCGACGCCGAGGAGCGGGCCGCCGCCTACATCGAGCAGCACGTCACCAAGCCGGTCGTCGCCTACGTGGCGGGCTTCACCGCTCCGGAGGGCAAGACCATGGGCCACGCGGGCGCGATCGTGTCCGGCTCGGCCGGCACCGCGCAGGCCAAGAAGGACGCCCTGGAGAAGGTCGGCGTGCGCGTCGGCAAGACCCCGAGCGAGACCGCGCGGCTGATGCGCGAGGTCGTCCAGGCGCTCTAGCCGTACCGGGGCGGGCACCGCGCACCGGGGCGCACGAGAACCGCGCGCCGGAGCGCATGAGAAACGCGCACGAGAAGCGCAAGAGAGACCGCGCGGAAACCGCGCGCGGGGATCGCGTACCACCGAAGGGCGTCCGGCATCTCGCCGGGCGCCCTTCGCCGTCCGGTCCCGACCATGGTCCCGGTCCCGACCATGGCCACGGTCCTGGCCACAGCCCCCGACCATGGTCCCGCTCCCGCTCCCGCTCCCGCTCCCGGTTCCGGCCACGGCCCGGATACCACACGTCCCCGCCGAGGGGCGGTGCGCGACACGCGGGGCGCAGGAGTCCCTTCCACACCGGAGATGCTGAGACCATCGACTACTGTGACGGCCCTTTTCGATCAGCTACGGACGGCTCCCCGCAACGTCCTCAGCCGTATCCCCCTGCCCGGCCTCACCGGTGACGACGACGACGTCCGCCGGCCGCTTCCCGTCTCCGGGATGCTCGCCGCCGCCTGGACGCTCGGCGTGGGACTGGCGGTGCTCACCACGCTCACCCTGGTCGGCTGGATCGCCGCTCCGCGTGGCGCGCTGGGAGTCGGTCTGCCGGCGGTGTTCCGGACCGCGTCCCAGCTCTGGCTGGCCGCCCATCACGCGGGTTTCGCGATCCCGGGCGGCTCGGTGGGACTGCTCCCCCTGGGCCTGACGATCCTGCCCGCCTTCCTGCTGTACCGCGCCGGGATGTGGATGGCCCGCGACGCGGACCTGCGGCTCCGCCTTCCGGCCCGGCTGCCCAAGAACACCCCCAGGGAGGTGTCCAACGCGCGCCGCAGGGCCCAGCTGGTCCTGGTCGCCCAGGCGGGCATCTCGCTGGCGGCGCCGTACGCGCTGCTGGCCGGGCTCATCGCGCTGATCACCAGGAACGAGATCACCCAGCCCTTCCTCGGCGACGTGCTGATCAGCCATCTCGTGCTGGCCTTCATCGCGGGCTCGGTGGCCGTCGCCAGGACGATCGGACCCTGGCGGTCCATGCTGCGCCTGCTGCCCGAGCGGCTGCGCTCGGTCGTGGCCGGCACGTCGGCCGCGTTGACGATCATGCTCGTGGCCGGCGCGATCCTGGTGACCGGGGCCACCGTGGCCAACTTCGGCCAGGTCGGTGAGCTGTCGGGCATCCTGGCCCCGGGATTCGTGGGCGGGCTGCTGCTCCTGCTGATCCAGGGGCTCTACCTGCTCAACGCCGTCATCTGGGCGATGGCCTACATCGCCGGTCCCGGCTTCGCGGTCGGTACCGGCACGCTCGTCGCGCCGACCGGGGTGCAGCTGGGCACGGTGCCGAGCCTGCCGATCCTGGGCGCGCTGCCGGAGGCGGGCCCGACCCCGGCCTGGGTGATGGCGGTGGTCGCGGTGCCGTTCGTGGCCGGTGCCGTGGCGGGCGTGCTGGTCGTGCGGATCTCCCCCTCCTCCTCGTACGAGGGGGCTCCGCTGTGGGGGCTCGCCTGCGGGCTGGGCACCGGGGCCGCGGCGGGCCTGCTGGCGGCGCTCTCGGGCGGTTCGCTCGGTGGCGCGCGGCTCTCCGAGGTGGGCCCGGCGGCCTGGGAGGTGATGCTCTCGGTGACGCTGGAGGTGGGCGTCGCGGCCGGGATCGCGGCCGGGCTGGCCAACTGGTGGCTGCTCTTCCGCGGGCACGGTACGGCCGTCACCAAGGCGGCTGCCAAGGTCGGCACGGCCACCGCGCCGGTCCGCAAGGCCGGCGTCAAGCTCGCGCGGGCCGCCGGGTCGGTGGCAGGCAAGGCCGGTCTCGCCGAGCCCGAGGAGCTGCGCAGGCTTCCCGGTCACTGGCTGGACGCCACCGAGTGCGACACCCAGCCGATCCCGGTCATCCGGGACGACTGGGAGGACGAGCACGCCTCGGCCGCCGCGGAGGACACGCTCGCGACCCGCCGCCCCGACCCGCCGCGCCCGCCCCGGCGCGACATCGTCGACGAGTCCGACGACAAGGGCGGCCACGTCATCTACGTCGACCCCTACGCCTGGGACCGCGACTGAACGACCTCGCGGCCGGAGCCGCCGGACGACCCACCGCCCGCGTCCGTCGTCGGCCGCGGAGGTGGTCGTCCAGGAGGGCCTTCCCGCGGGCGCGCGGGGTTCTCACGACGTCCCCGGTGCTCCGGACGGCTCCCGCGGGGCCGTCCGGGACGGTTCTCAGGGCGGGAAGGGGAACTGCATCTGCCCCGGCCGCACGAAGGGCATCTTCTTCTCAAGGGCCCGTTCGAGCTGCTCGACGCACTCGTTCTGCGACGCGACCGTGCCCGCGCCCCTGCCGCACTCGGCGTAGGCGGCCAGCTCGTCGCTGAAGTAGAACTGCAGCGCGGACATCGCGACCGACACCACCAGCGCGCCGGCCGACAGCACGACGCCCACCACGGCGATGCCGGCGGGCTTGGGCACGGAACGCAGCGTCCGGATCGCGCGTACCGAGGTGACCAGGGCGAAGAACGCCATCACGACCCCCGCCAGCGGGAGCACCAGCGTCATCACCACCGCGGCGACGGCGAGCCACAGCGCCCTGCGGCCGGCACTCTCGGCGGGCCGCACCTGGACCGGTAGTGTCACCTGACCTCCTTGTATCGTTCGTACGGACAGCCGATACCCTTGCAGCGGCGTGAGTCCCCGTCCGAATGGAGAGCGTCGGTGTCATCCCAGGCCGTTCGGCTCGTGGTCCTCGTGTCCGGTTCTGGGACCAACCTACAGGCCCTGCTGGACGCCGTGGCAGACGAGACCTACGGCGCCCGCGTGGTGGCGGTGGGGGCCGACCGCGACGGGATCGAAGGGCTGGCCCGCGCCGAGCGGGCGGGGGTGCCGACCTTCGTGGAGCGGCTGGCCGACCACCCGGACCGCGGGGCGTGGGACCTGGCCCTGGCCGGACGCATCGCCGCTCACCGGCCCGACCTGGTGGTCTGCGCGGGCTTCATGAAGATCCTCGGCGAGCCGACCCTGCGGGCCTTCCCCGTCCTGAACACCCATCCCGCGCTGCTGCCCTCCTTCCCGGGCGCGCACGGCGTTCGGGACGCGCTGGCGTACGGCGTGCGCGTCACCGGCTGCACGGTGATGCTCGCCGACGCCGGCGTCGACACCGGGCCGATCATCGCGCAGCAGGCCGTGCCGGTGCTGGACGGCGACGACGAGGCCACCCTGCACGAACGCATCAAGACCGTCGAGCGCGACCTGCTCGTCGACACCGTCGGACGGATGGCCCGCGAGGGCTGGACCGTGACCGGCAGAACCGTCCGACTCGGACGCACCGGCGAATGAGCCGGATCCCCGGGAGAGACCCGGAAACGACCATGAGGAGCACGAAGTGACCCGCATCGCCATCCGGCGCGCGTTGATCGCGGTGTATGACAAGAGCGGGCTGGAGGAACTGGCCCGCGGCCTCGACGCCGCGGGCGTGGAGATCGTCTCCACGGGGGGCACCGCCGCGAGGATCGCCTCCTTCGGCGTCCCCGTCACTCCCGTCGAGTCCCTGACCGGCTTTCCCGAGTGCCTCGACGGCCGGGTCAAGACGCTGCACCCGCGGGTGCACGCGGGCCTGCTCGCCGACGGCGGCAACCCCTCGCACGTCAAGCAGCTCGAAGAGCTGGAGATCGAGCCGTTCGAACTGGTCGTGGTCAACCTCTACCCGTTCCGGCAGACCGTCGACTCCGGCGCCTCCGACACCGAGTGCGTCGAGCAGATCGACATCGGCGGTCCGGCGATGATCCGGGCCGGGGCCAAGAACCACGCCACCGCAGCGGTCGTGGTCGATCCGGCCTCCTATGGAGACGTGCTCGCCGCGATCGAGGCGGGCGGCTTCACCCTCACCGACCGCCGCCGCCTGGCCGCCGCCGCGTACGCCCACACCGCCGCCTACGACACCGCGGTGGCCTCCTGGTTCGCCGAGGTCTACGCGGCCGAGGAGGGCGCCTGGCCGCGCTACATGGGCGCCGCCTGGGAGCTGCGCTCGCCTCTGCGCTACGGCGAGAACCCGCACCAGGGCGCGGCCCTGTACGCCGACCAGAAGGACGGCCTGGCCGCGGCCGAGCAGCTGCACGGCAAGGAGATGTCCTACAACAACTACCTGGACGCCGACGCGGCCTGGCGGGCGGCGTGGGACTTCGACGGGCCCGCCGTGGCGATCATCAAGCACCAGAACCCGTGCGGCGTCGCGGTCGGCGCGGACGTCGCCGAGGCCCACCGCAAGGCCCACGCCTGCGACCCGGTCTCGGCGTACGGTGGCGTGATCGCGGTCAACGCCGAGGTGAACGGCGAGCTGGCCGCGCAGATCGCCGAGGTGTTCACCGAGGTCGTGGTGGCCCCCTCCTTCACCGAGGAGGCGCTGGCGACGCTCACCGCCAAGAAGAACATCCGGCTGCTCGCCTGCCCGGGCGGGCCGTCCAACCCCTCGGAGTTCCGCCGGATCGACGGCGGGCTGCTGGTGCAGGCCGCCGACCGGATCGACGCGCCCGGGGACGACCCGTCCTCCTGGGAGCTGAAGGCGGGATCGGCCGCCTCTGCCGAGGTCCTCGCCGACCTGGCCTTCGCCTGGAGGGCGTGCCGTTCGGTGAAGTCCAACGCGATCCTGCTCGCCGCGGACGGGGCCAGCGTCGGCGTCGGCATGGGCCAGGTCAACCGGGTCGACTCGGCGCGGCTCGCGGTCTCCCGGGCCGGGGAGCGCGCGCGGGGGGCCGTGGCGGCCTCCGACGCGTTCTTCCCCTTCGCGGACGGCCCGCAGATCCTCATCGACGCCGGGGTGAGGGCGATCGTGGAGCCGGGCGGCTCGATCCGGGACGAGGAGGTCGTCGCCGCGGCCGAGGCCGCCGGGGTGACCCTCTACTTCACCGGGACCCGTCACTTCTTCCACTGACCTGCACCGGGGTACGGCCGTCGCGTCACCGTGGCGGCCGTACACGGGAGATAGGAAAGTGGCCGTTTGGACAGGACTGGTCAGCTGAAATTGGTTTGAAACGCGGTTAGGGTGAAGCATCCTCTTTCGTCCGAATCGTGGAGTCCCCCTATGCCGCTGCTCGACCACGCCCTGTACGCCTTCGTGATCATGCACGGCCTCTGGGGAAGTCCCCTGATGATGATCGTCATCGCGCTCGGCGCGGCCTACCTCAGCGGACGGGCCATGGAGCTCATCCCGTTCACCCGCAGGATCATCGAGCGCAGGGAAGCGGAGCGCGGCTGATCCCGTGAGAGGGTGGCCCCTATGAGCGCGCGGATTCTCGACGGCAAGGCCACGGCGGCGAAGATCAAGGCGGACCTCGCGGTGCGGGTGGCCGCGCTGGCGGAGCGGGGCGTCGTCCCGGGGCTGGGAACCGTGCTGGTGGGGGCCGACCCGGGCAGCCAGATCTACGTGGCGGGCAAGCACCGCGACTGTGCCGAGGTGGGCATCTCCTCCATCCGCAGGGACCTGCCCGAGGACGCCGGCCAGGCAGAGGTCGAGGCGGTCGTCGACGAGCTCGACGCCTCGGACGAGTGCACCGGCTACATCGTCCAGCTCCCGCTGCCCCGTCACCTCGACACCCAGGCGCTGATCGAGCGGATGGACCCGGCCAAGGACGCCGACGGCCTCCACCCGGTCAACCTGGGCCGCCTGGTCCACATGGTCGACGCGCCGCTGCCCTGCACGCCGTACGGGATCGTGGCGCTGCTGCAGGAGTACGGGGTGCCGATCAAGGGGGCCGAGGTCGTCGTGGTCGGCCGGGGGATCACGGTGGGCCGCTCGCTGGGCCTGCTGCTGACCCGCCGTTCGGAGAACGCCACGGTCACCCTCTGCCACACCGGGACGCGGGACCTGGCGGCCCACACCCGGCGCGCCGACATCGTCGTCGCCGCAGCGGGGGTGCCGCACCTGATCACCCCGGACATGGTGAAGCCCGGGGCCGCGGTGCTCGACGTCGGCGTCTCCCGGGTCGACGGGAAGATCGCCGGTGACGTCGCGCCCGGTGTCGGGGACGTCGCGGGCTTCCTGACCCCCAACCCCGGAGGCGTGGGCCCGATGACCCGGGCCATGCTGCTCACCAACGTGGTCGAGGCCGCCGAGAGGCGCGTCCGCGCGCAGGGCTGACCACCGGGCGGAGCCGTCCCGGGCGGACGCGGCCGATGGGATCGGCGGTCCGTGTCCGGCCGACCCGTGTCCGGCCGGGTCGTGAGTCCGGTCGGGCCGGCTCGCGGACCGCGCTCGCCGTGGGCTCGCGGGCCGCAGGTTCCCGGCCGGGTCAGGGGCTCGGCCGGGTGACGGGTGGATCCGGGCCCGCGGGCGAACCGTCCCGCGGGCGGGGCCGGTTACGAGGCCCTGCGGTTGGCGCCGCTGCTCGCCGTCTGTGGCTCCGCCGCGCCGGAGGCCCGTTGCGGGGGCACCACCGGGGTGGGCCTGACCAGCCCCAGGGCGACGACCTCGTTCGCCAGCCTGGTGCGCCGGTTGGTCCCCTCCGGGATCCGGAACTTCTGGTAGAGGCGCAGAAGGTGCTGCTTGACGGCCGCCTCCGTCACCACCAGGTCGTCGGCGATCTCCCGCGCCGTGGCCGGTGCCACGAACGCCTCGTCCGAGAGCGCCGGACGGCAGAGCGACGTCAGGACGTCCACCTCCCGCCTGGTCAGCTCCGGTGCCGCGGCGCGGCGGAGCTCGACCTCCGGGGCGAAGTCCTCACGCGGGACCCCGCCGATCCTGCCTCGTGCCGCGCCGAAGGACACCACGTCACCGTCGTCCAGCACCCTGCGGGCGATCGGCCGGCCGTTGACCCGCGTGCCGTTGCGGGACAGGCCCAGATCAACGACGTAAAGGTAGGGTCCGCGCCGGACGAATTCCGCGTGCAGCCGGGAAACACTCGGATCGGTGAGCCGGATGTCCACTCCCCGGCCACGTCCGATCGTCGTGATCTCGGGGCGCAACGGGACCACCTCGCCTGTGTCCTCGATGCGTATGAACGGCCCCTCCACGGCAGTTCCTCCCCAGGTAGCCCGCCGTAACTATTCCTACAGCTCCGGCTTACCCAAACGAGGTGATGGGGAATCGCCTTTGCCAGAAGGAGAATCCCCGGTGAAATTGGCCTGTACCACTTGGGAGGGTTTCCCCTGCTCACGGGTAGACTTCGCTCACAGATAAGCGGAGGAAACACTCATGGCGGACAAGCCCACCAAAGGTCTCGCCGATGTCGTAGCCGCGTCAACAGCGCTCAGCGACATCGACGGTCAGGCCGGTCGCCTCTTCTATCGCGGATACGACATCCACGATCTGGCCGGCCGTACGAGCTTCGAGGAGACCGCGCACCTGCTGCAGTACGGCACGCTCCCCACCGCGGAGCAGCTGGCCGCCTACGGGCAGGAGCTGGTCCGGGGGCGTACGCTCGGCACCCTGGCCGAGGCCAACATCGCGGAGATCGCCGAGAAGCAGGCCCCGATGGAGGCGCTGCGCACGCTGGTCTCGCTGGCCGGGGGCGACGATCCGGACAAGAACTCCAACGAGCCCGAGGCGAACCTGCGCAAGGCGGCCCGGCTGACCGCGCAGCAGCCGATCCTGGTGGCCCGCTACCACGCGGCCAGGACCGGGGCCGCCGTCGCCGATCCCGACCCCGAGCTGAGCGTGGCGGCGAACTTCCTGCTGCAGATCACCGGCCGTACCCCCGGTGAGCGCGAGGTCGAGATCTTCGACGCCTGCCTGGTCCTGCACGCCGACCACACGATGAACGCCTCCACCTTCGCCGCCCGGGTCTGCGCCGCGACCCTGTCGGACATGCACTCGGCCGTCGTGGCCGCCATCGGCACCCTCAAGGGCCCGCTGCACGGCGGGGCCAACGAGCAGGTCATGCGCGGTCTGGAGTCGATGGACCCGGGCGGCGTCGCGGCGAACGTGCGCGAGCGGCTCGCCGCCGGTGAGAAGATCATGGGCTTCGGGCACCGCGTCTACAAGACCGAGGACCCGCGCGCCACGCACCTGCGCAAGATGTCGAAGGAGCTCGGCGAGGCGTCCGGCGACGACACCTACTACCGGATGTCCAAGGAGATGGAGGAGGTGGTCTTCGAGACCAAGGGCCTCTACCCGAACGTCGACTTCTACGCGGCGACCGTCTACCACTACCTGGGCATCCCGACGGACCTGTTCACTCCCGTCTTCTCGGTCAGCCGCATGTCAGGATGGACCGCGCACGTCATCGAGCAGCACGCCGACAACCGGCTGATCCGGCCGGACAGCGAGTACATCGGCGAGCGGGACCAGAAGTGGAAGCCGATCTCCGAGCGATGAGCCGGGATCAGGGGCGGGAGCGGGTGATGGACCGGTGAACGCGCGAGCGGCCGAGGTGAACGAGGAACGCTGGGGGGCGTACCCCCTGGTGCTGGGCGGAGCGCTCGTCGCGCTCGTCCTCGCCCTGGTGCTGGGCCTGCCCTACTGGGGCGGGATCGCCATGGGCGCCGTCATGACCCTGGGGGCGCTCGCCCGGCTGGCCGGGGGCGGGCGGCTCGCCGTCCGCCGCAAGGCCACCGACGTCGTCACGCTGGGCGGCCTCGGCGTCGTGCTGATGGTGGCCGGGATCATCCTGGAGTTCAAGGACCTCATGCCGATGCGATAGGTCGGATGACCGGGTGCGCCGCGAGGTGATCGACCCCGTCCGATAGCCTCAACGGCCAGTGAGCCTCAAAAAGGACTGTGCTGGTCAAATTAGTTCAGAAGGGGAACCATACGCATGCCCAAGATCAAGGTAGAGGGCCCCGTCGTCGAGCTTGACGGCGACGAGATGACCCGGATCATCTGGCAGTTCATCAAGGACCAGCTGATCCTTCCCTACCTGGACGTCGACCTGAAGTACTACGACCTCGGGATCGAGCACCGCGACGCCACCGACGACCAGGTGACGATCGACGCCGCCAACGCCATCAAGCAGTACGGCGTCGGCGTCAAGTGCGCCACGATCACTCCCGACGAGGCCAGGGTCGAGGAGTTCGGCCTCAAGAAGATGTGGAAGTCCCCGAACGGGACCATCCGTAACATCCTCGGCGGTGTCATCTTCCGCGAGCCGATCATCATGTCCAACGTGCCGAGGCTCGTCCCCGGCTGGACCAAGCCGATCATCATCGGCCGTCACGCGTTCGGCGACCAGTACCGCGCCACCGACCTGAAGGTCCCCGGCGAGGGCAGCCTGACCCTCACCTACACCCCCAAGGACGGCTCCGCGCCGGTCGAGCTGGACGTCTACGACTTCCCCGGCCCCGGCATCGCGATGGCCATGTACAACCTGGACGACTCGATCCGCGACTTCGCCCGCGCCTCCATGCGCTACGGCCTCTCACGCGGTTACCCGGTCTACCTCTCCACGAAGAACACGATCCTGAAGGCCTACGACGGCCGCTTCAAGGACATCTTCGCCGAGGTCTTCGAGTCGGAGTTCAAGGCCGACTTCGACGCCGCCGGGATCACCTACGAGCACCGCCTGATCGACGACATGGTCGCCGCGGCGCTCAAGTGGGAGGGCGGCTACGTCTGGGCCGCCAAGAACTACGACGGCGACGTCCAGTCCGACACGGTCGCCCAGGGCTTCGGCTCGCTCGGCCTGATGACCTCGGTGCTGCTCACCCCCGACGGCCGGACCGTCGAGGCCGAGGCCGCCCACGGCACGGTGACCCGCCACTACCGCGAGCACCAGAAGGGCAACCCCACCTCCACGAACCCGATCGCCTCGATCTTCGCGTGGACCCGGGGCCTGCAGCACCGCGGCAAGCTCGACAACACCCCCGCGGTGTCCGACTTCGCCGACAAGCTGGAGCAGGTCTGCGTCGAGACCGTCGAGGGCGGCCAGATGACCAAGGACCTCGCCCTGCTGGTCGGCGGCGACGCCCAGTGGCTGACCACCCAGGACTTCCTGGCGGCGCTGGACGAGAACCTCAAGAAGAAGATGGGCTGACCACGCCCTGACGTCCCGGGAAGGGGCCGCCCGACGGCGGTCCCTTCCCGCGTTCCCGTGACTTGCCGCTCTCCCGTGACGGGGCCGCGCGCACCGGCTCGCCGGTCACAGGGCCTTCGCGGCCCCCAGGACGAGGGCGGCGTCGGCCGGAAGGCCGGCCAGCCGGTGCGCGCGGCCGGTGACGGCGTTCACCCGGAACAGGCCGAGGGGCTCGCCCCCGTCCGCGGCGCTCATCCTGACGACCACCTCGCGGCCGTTCAGCCAGCTCACCACGGCCCCCTCGGCGGGCCGTCCCGCGTCGGGGAGCGGGAGCCGCCGCAGGACTCGCCGCGCCGCGGTGTCGATCACGTGCAGGCCGAGCGGGCCGCGCGCGTCCCGGTGCGCCGCCTTGCCGCCGCCCACCGCCGCGGCGTACCTCCCGTTCGGGGAGCCGGCCCAGGTGCCGTACCGCTCGCCGAGCCATGGGGCGGCCCTGTCCGCGGGAAGCTCCCGCGTCGCGGGCACGGGGGTCAGGGCGCCGGTCGTGAAGTCGGTCCGCAAGCGCCGCCCGCCGAGCACGACGGTGAAGTGGCGGCCGTCGGGGGAGACGCTCACCAGCGTGCCCTTCTCGGTGTCGGCCGGCACGAGGACCGGTGACAGGTAGCGCTTCACGCCGCTGCTGAGGTCGTGGGCGACGTAGCGGCGCTCCGCGGCGCTGAGGTACGCGATGCGACGCCCGTCACGGCTGATGGCCGGATCCAGCCGGGGACGCTTCCCGTCGCCGTGCGCGAGGCGCTGGGCGGCGTCGGGGACGCTGACCGTCGACTCGCAGGGTCCGCCGCCCTCGCAGTCCCCGGCGGCCGCGCTCGCGGAGGCCCCGGGGGCCAGCCGCAGCGTCCAGCCCGCGCAGACCACGTCACCGTCCCGCGCGGGGACGTCCTCGCCGGGACAGCGGGCCGGCACCGCGTACCGGATCACCGAGGAGGTCCGCGGAGCCCGCCACGGGGCAGGGGACGCGGTCGTGCCGGGCGGGACGGCCTTCGGGGACGCGGCCTTCGAGGGCGTGGTCCCGGGGGAGGCGCCGGGGGAGGCGCCGTTCTCCGCCGGGGAGCCGGACGGGGAGGGGGCGGGCGTCGGGGTGGCGATCGCCCGTACGGGCTCGTGGCCCTCGATCGCCTCGACGCCGCCGCGGCCGCTCAGCGCCGAGTTCAGCACCTCGCCCCGCTGGAGCACCGTGAAGGCGACGATGAGGGCGACCGGGACGAGCGCCGCCGCCACGGTGAGGAGCACCCCGCGGGCACGGCGGCGTTTGAGCGTGCGCACGCACAGCGCGCTCAGGTCGGGGACGGACGCCTCCCCGGCCGCCGTGGCCATCCTCGCGACCAGGCGCTTCTCGTCGCCCTTGGTGAGGGTCTCGACGGCTTCGGCGATCTCCGTCCGCACGGTCTCCTCGGGCACCCCGAGGACGGCCGCCATCTCCGCCCGGGTCCTGCCGTCGTGCAGGCAGGCCACGACCAGCAGCCGCTGCCGGGCCGGGAGCCGCACCAGCGCCGTGGCCCCGGCGGCGCTCGGCCGCTGCAGGAACCGGCGGTAGAGCGCGATTTGGGCGTGCGTGGTGGGGTTCTCCCAGACCGGTGGCGGCCAGGAGAGGGCCACGGTGTGGAAGGACCGCAGCACCAGGCGGATGGCCTGCTCGTGGCTACCGGTGAGGAGCAGTGCGGTGCCGACGAGGGAACGCTGATCGCGCTGCACGAACTCGCGATAACCGATATATCGGCGCATGGACGTTTTTGCTCCGGCTTGCCTAAGGGACGTACGACGGTAGCGATCTAAGCGGCTTTAACGAAAAATTGGGGCAATTGTCGGAAATCGGGGGGTCGTGTTCGCCCGTCATCCCGGCCGTGGCACGGACGGGGAACGAGCCCTGGGGTAAGGGGTGCGCGGTCACGTCGGGGTAACGGTGGGGGTGGGCGGGTCATGGCGCCGTAAAGTTTGCCACGTCGAAGATTACGAGACCCCAAGGACGATGATGCCGCAGATCGCCCCACTGGGAGCGGGGGAGCCGGACCGGCTCGGGCCGTTCCGCGTCCTCGGGCGCATCGGCGAGGGCGGGCAGGGCATCGTCTACCTCGGGGTCGACGCCGCCGGGGAGCGGGCGGCGATCAAGTTGCTGCACGTGAAGTTCTCCGGCGACGCCGTCGCCCGGTCGCGGTTCGCCCGGGAGGCGCGGGCCGCCCAGCGGGTCGCCTCGTTCTGCACGGCCGGGGTGCTCGCCGCCGACCTGGAGGGCGACACCCCCTACATCGCCAGCGAGTACATCGAGGGCAGGTCGCTGCGGGAGGTCGTGGAGAGCGACGGCCCCCTGCGGGGAGCCCCGCTGCAGAGGCTGGCGATCGGCACCGCCACCGCGCTGACCGCGATCCACCACGCCTCGATCGTGCACCGGGACTTCAAGCCGGACAACGTGCTCATCGCCGCCGACGGCCCGCGGGTGGTCGACTTCGGCATCGCCCGCATCCTCGACTCCACCGGCACGATCACCAGCCGGGCCATCGGCACCCCCGCGTACATGGCGCCCGAGCAGATCGCCGGAGCCGACGTCGGGCCGCACACCGACGTCTTCGCCTGGGGCGCGACCATCGCGTTCGCCGCGACCGGCGAGACGGTCTTCGAAGGGGGGTCGATCGCCGTGGTGCTCAACCGCATCCTCAACCACGAGCCCGACCTCGGCGTGCTGCCGGAGCCGCTCCGCGGCGTGGTCGGGGCGGCGCTGGCCAAGTCCCCCGCGGGCAGGCCCTCCGCCGACCGCCTCCTGCTCCGGCTGCTCGGCCACCCCGACGCGGGGAGCGCCTCCCCGGCGATCCTCACCCAGGGGGCCGAGGTCGCCGCCCCCGACGAGCCCCGGGCCGGTGACCGGCGCGGCCCGGGGACCGGTCCCGGCACGGACCCCGCCGCGCGCCTCGCCGCGGACCTGGACGACGGCGACGCCACCAGCCAGCTCCGCCTTCCCGGCTCCGGGACGATGCCCCGGCCGGGTGCGGGAGCTCAGAAAGGCGCGGAGACAGGCACGGAGAGAGGCGCGGGCGGGCCGCCGCCGTCCACCGGCTTCCGGGCCGAGCGTCCCCACGACGACCGGCCCGACCGGCCCGACCGGCCCGACCGGTCGGGCGGGTCCGACCGGCACGGCGCGTTCGACGGACCCGGCCGGCCTGGCACGCCCGGTATGCCCGGGGGGTTCGACGGGCCCGGTCGAGCCGGGCGTCCCGGCAGGGAGGACCGGTACGGCCCGGCCCCGGAGGCACGGCCCGGCCGGGACACCCGGCGCGCTCCCGCCGCCCAGGGGTTCTCCTCCCCCCTGCGGGACACCACGCCGCTCCCCGACCCCGCAGAGTGGACCGGCCACCCCGAGCACACCGGTCCCGAGCACACCGGTCCCGAGTACGCCCGTCCCGAGTACGCCCGTCCTGAGTACGCCGGTCCCGAGTACGCCCGTCCCGAGTACGCCCGTCCCGAGTACGCCCGTCCCGAGTACGCCGGTCCCGAGTACGCCGGTCCCGAGTACAGCGGTCACCCGGGGTACGCCGGTCACCCCGGCCACGGCGCCCCGGTGTCGCCGCCGAGCTGGCAGGGGCCCGCGCGCACCGGAGGGCCGGACGGGCACGGACGCTCGCGGTGGGAACGCCGGATCGCCGCCGCGCTGGCCCTGCTGCTGCTCGCGGGGGCGGCCGCCGCCGCCGTCGTTTGGTGGCCGCGGTCCCCCTCCGGGGGCACGCCCGTGCAGCCATCCGGCGAGGTGTTCACCTCCGTGGTGGACAAGGCCGCCAAGACCGGCAGGCTCGTCGTCGGCATGCGCGACCACCTGCCCGGTGTCGCGCTGCGGAACGGCGACAGGTGGAGCGGCTTCGAGGTCGACCTGGCCCTGGAGATCGCCGAGGCCCTGGGGGTGCCGAAGAGCGGTGTGACCTTCCGGGGCACCGCCCGTGACGAACGGCCGAGGCTGCTGGCGGCCGGGGACGTCGACATGGTGCTGGCCACCTACCCGATCAACGAGGTCGACGACGTGACCTTCGCCGGGCCCTACTACCTCGCGCACGTCGACGTGCTGGTCAAGGACGAATCGCCCATCCGGACCGTGAAGGGCCTGGAGGGCAGCCGGATGTGCCGGCCCGAGGCGAGCGCCTCGGTCGCCGTGCTGCAGAAGGCGGTGGGACGGCTGGAGCTCCTGCCCGCGCGGACCTACGCCGAGTGCATGGAGATGCTGCGGGACGGCCGGGTCGACGCGGTCCCCGGCGACGACCTGCTGCTGGCCGGCTACGGCGACCGGGAGAGCGTCCGGCACCGGCTGCTGGGCCTGGAGCTCACCGACGAGCGCTACGCGGTGGCGCTCAAGCGGGGCGACGAGCGCACCTGCGAGGCCGTCAGGGGGGCGATCGCCGAGCTCCACCGGAACGGCACGGTCCGCAGGCTGCTCGACCGGCACTTCTCCAGGGTCGGCTTCCCCGGCCGGGAGAACGACCTCCCGGCCATGGCGGCCTGCGGCTGAGGCCCGTCCCACCGGCCCGGGGGCCGATCGGGGTACTCGCCGGACGGCCGTCGGCGACGGACGGGTAACATCCGAGCGTCACAGTTCATCCTTCGAGTGGGGGAAGGTCATGGCCCAGACTCCCGTAAAGGTCACCGTCACCGGTGCCGCCGGTCAGATCGGCTACGCGTTGCTCTTCCGCATCGCCTCGGGCCAGTTGCTGGGCGCCGACGTCCCGGTCACGCTGAGCCTGCTGGAGATCCCGCAGGCCGTGAAGGCCGCCGAGGGCACCGCGATGGAGCTCGACGACTGCGCGTTCCCGCTGCTGCGCGGCATCGAGGTCACCGACGACCCGAACACGGCGTTCAACGGCGTCAACGTGGCGCTGCTGGTCGGGGCCCGTCCCCGGAGCAAGGGCATGGAGCGCGGCGACCTCCTCCAGGCCAACGGCGGCATCTTCGGCCCGCAGGGCAAGGCGATCAACGACAACGCCGCCGACGACGTCCGCGTGCTGGTGGTCGGCAACCCGGCCAACACCAACGCGCTCATCGCGCAGCAGAACGCCCCCGACGTCCCGGCGGAGCGCTTCACCGCGATGACCCGCCTGGACCACAACCGGGCGCTGTCCCAGCTCGCCGCCAAGCTCCAGGTCCCGGTCACCGAGATCAAGAAGATGACCATCTGGGGCAACCACTCCGCCACCCAGTACCCGGACCTCTTCCACGCCGAGGTCGGCGGCAAGGTCGCGGCCGAGCTGGTCGACGAGACCTGGCTGCGCGACACCTTCATCCCCACCGTGGCCAAGCGCGGCGCGGCCATCATCGAGGCCCGGGGCGCGTCCTCGGCCGCCTCGGCCGCCAACGCCGCGATCGACCACGTCTTCGACTGGGTCAACGGCACCGACTGGACCTCGGCCGCCATCCCCTCCGACGGCTCGTACGGCGTGCCCGAGGGTCTGATCTCGTCCTTCCCGGTCGCCTCGCGCGGCGGCAGGTGGGAGATCGTCCAGGGGCTGGAGATCGACGCCTTCTCCCGCGAGAGGATCGACGCCACCGTGGCCGAGCTGGAGGAGGAGCGCTCCGCGGTCCGCGAGCTCGGCCTGATCTGACGCGACCGGCCCGATCCGGGTACGGACCCGGCCTGATCCGGTACGGGCCCGATCCGGTGCGGGCCCGGCCCGGCGGGAAAGGCGGCGTGTCGCTCATCGCCGGGCGGCGCGTCCCGTCGTTCAATGATCACTTGTGGTCGGGGGATCGATGGTCCGGGGGCACGCCGCGGCGCGGGTCGCCGCCGGTGTGCTCTGTCTCGTGCTCGCGGCGCTGCCCCGGGCGGCGCTCGCCTCACCGGAGGGCGACGGCTGGGGTGGCGCCGACCTGTCGGTGCGGCTGCTGGTCTCCCCGGCCAGGGCCCAGCCGGGCCGCCTTCTGAGCTACCGGGCCGAGGTGGGCAACGCCGGGCCCGGTGACGCGGTGCTGCCCGTGCTGACCGTCCGGATGCCGGACGAGGTGGACGTGCTGGGCGCCGACGTCGCCGAGTGCCTGCCCGGCATCGCGGCCGGGGAGGTGGTCTGCGCCTCGTCCGCCGACGTCCCGGCCGGGACGTCCGGCGGGGTGAGGATCGACGCGATGGTGCGGCCCGGCGCGCGGGGCCCGCTGGAGGCGAGCGCCACGCTCTCCTCCGGGGTCGTGGACGACGACGAGACGAACAACTCCACGCGGACGCTGACCGAGGTGGGGGAGGGGACGGACCTGGCGGTCACGATGTCGCGCCGGGTCCGGGCCGGTCGCCTCGTCGTGATGTCCGCGGTGGTGCGCAACCGCGGGCCGCGGCGCGTCCACGACGCCGGGATCCTCCTCGACACCGGCGGGGCACGGCTGCTGGCGGCGCGCGGCGCGCGGTGCGACTCCCGCCCGGGCCGCACCGGCTGCCTGCTGCGCGCGCTCGGCGCGGGCGGGAGGGCGAGCCTGCTGCTCGCCTTCGCGGCCCGCGACCGCGGGGGGCGGGCGGAGGCGACCGTCCACTCGGCACGGGTGGGCGACCGCCGTCCCGCCAACAACACGGCCCGTTTCCGGCTCTAGTCCCGGCCGGTCAGGGCGGCCCAGGCGTCGGCGACGACGTCGCGGACCGAGGGGTGCTCGGGCTTCCAGCCCAGCTCGTCCCGGATCTTCTCGGACGAGGCCACCAGCACGGCCGGGTCACCGGCGCGGCGCTCGCGTACCACCGAGGGGATCTCGTGACCGGTCACCTCGCGGCAGACCGAGAGCACCTCCTGCACCGAGAAGCCGGTCCCGCTGCCCAGGTTGTAGATCCGGTGCTCGCCCGGGGTGCAGGCGTCCAGCGCCAGCAGGTGGGCGCCGGCCAGGTCGGCCAGGTGGATGTAGTCGCGCACGCATGTGCCGTCGGGGGTCGGGTAGTCCGTGCCGAACACGCTGACCGGCTCGCGCCCGCCGAGCGCGACGGCGAGGACGTTAGGGATCAGGTGGGTCTCCACGGTGTGACGCTCGCGGTAGACGCGGCCGTCCCGGTCGGTGTACGCGCCGCCCACGTTGAAGTAGCGCAGGCTCACCGCGGCCAGCCCGTACATCCCGGCGAACGCGCTCAGCGCGGTGTCGACCGCGAGCTTGGACGCGCCGTAGGGGTTGGTCGGCCGGGTGGGGTCGGTCTCCCTGATCGGGGAGCGCTCCGGCTCGCCGTAGGTGGCGGCGGTGGAGGAGAAGACGATCCGGCCCACCCCGGCGCTCCGCATGGCGTCGAGCAGGGCGAGGGTGCCGCCGAGGTTGTGCGCCCAGTACAGGTCCGGCCGCTGTACGGACTCGCCGACCAGCGACTTCGCCGCGAAGTGCAGCACGCCCTCCACGCCGTCGAGCACCCCGGCGGCGTCGGTGATCGACCCCTCGACGAACCGGGCGCCCGGCGGGACCGCGTCGGCGTGGCCGGTGGACAGATCGTCCAGCACGGTGACCTCGTGGCCCGCTTCGACGAGTTGCGCCGCCACGGCGCTGCCTATGTATCCGGCGCCGCCGGTGACGAGCAGCTTCACGGATCCTCCTGTTGGATGATGTTTGGACTTGTTGACTTTTGTAAGTCTAGCGCCAGCATATGCTGGCACATCACATATCGGCCACCGCCGGAACGGGCGGCCGCCATGACGGAGACGACCTCGTGAACAGCGTCCTGGCGAACATCGCCCTGGTCATGATCTTCGTACTGATCGGAGGGTTCTTCGCCGCAGCAGAGATGGCCATGGTCTCCCTGAGGGAGAGCCAGGTGCGGCGGCTCGACGCTCAGAGCCGCAGGGGGGCCAGGGCCGCGAAGCTCGCCCGCGACCCCAACCGCTTCCTGTCCGCGGTGCAGATCGGCGTCACCGTGGCCACCATGCTCTCGGCGGCCTTCGGCGCCGACACCCTGGCCAAGGACCTCATCCCGGTGGTGACCGGCTGGGGGGTCCCCGAGGCCGTGACGGCCCCGCTCGCGCTGGTCCTGGTGACGCTGGCGATCTCGTACGCCTCGCTGGTGCTGGGCGAACTCGCCCCCAAGCGGATCGCCAGGCAGCGGGCGGAGGGGATCTCCCTGCTGGTCGCGCCGTTCCTCGACCGGATGGCCGCGCTGTCGCGGCCGATCATCTGGGGGCTGTCGAAGTCCACCGACGGGGTGGTCAAGCTGCTGGGCGGCGACCCCGACGCCGACCGCGAGGAGATCTCCACCGAGGAGCTGCGCGACATGGTGGTCGGCCACCAGGAGCTCACCGCCGACGAGCGCCACCTGATCGGGGAGGTCTTCGCGGCGGGCAAGCGGCAGCTCCGCGAGGTCATGCTGCCGCGTACCGAGGTGGAGTTCATGTCCGCGGACACGCGGCTGGCCGAGGCGGCGGTCATGGCCGCGGCCATGCCGCACTCCCGCTTCCCGGTCTACCGCGACTCCTACGATGACATCGTGGGCTTCGTCCACATCCGCGACCTGCTGGACCCGGTGCTGACCGGGTCCATCGAGCCGATCAGCGAGCTGGTGCCGATCCGCCCGGTCAAGCTGGTCCCCACCAGCAAGCGGCTGATGGCCACCCTGTCGGAGATGCGCAAGGAGGGCCACCACCTGGCGATCGTGGTGGACGAGTACGGCGGCACCGCCGGCATCGTCACCCTGGAGGACCTGGTCGAGGAGCTCATCGGCGACATCCGCGACGAGCACGACGTGGAGGACGAGCACGTCGCGCTGCCCGCGGGGGAGGCGGAGCTGGACGGGCTGGCGACCCTCGACGAGGTGGCGACCTCCAGCGGCGTCCGCCTGCCCGACGGCCCGTACGAGACCCTGGGCGGGTTCCTGATGTCCTCCCTCGGTCACCTCCCGGTGCTGGGGGAGCGGGTGGAGGTCCCCGGATTCGACATGACGGTCACCGAGATGGACGGCCGCAGGGTCTCCCGGGTGAGGATCAAGCGGAACACCTCCCGCCAGGACGCGAAGGCCGCCCCCGAGGACTGACCCGGGGCCGCGCCCGTTCCCGGACGCGGACGCGCCCGCGGGGGAACGTGGGCGGTGCCCGTGCTCGTGCCCGGGGACCCGGGGACGGGAGGCGGGGGACCCGGGTGGCCGGTGGGCGTCTCCGCCCGGGGCACCGATCACTCCGGACAGCTGACACAATTGTGTGCCATGGCCAGTCCTCGCGTCCTGTCGGGAATCCAGCCCACCGCCGACTCCTTCCACCTGGGCAACTACCTCGGTGCCGTACGGCAGTACGTCGCCATGCAGGAGGGCCACGACGCGTTCTACTGCGTCGTCGACCTGCACGCGATCACGGTGGACTACCGGCCGGAGGAGCTGCGCAGGCGCACCAGGGTGGCCGCCGCCCAGCTCTTCGCCGCGGGCCTGGACCCGGAGCGCTCCACGGTCTTCGTGCAGAGCCACGTCCGCGAGCACACCGAGCTGGCCTGGGTGCTGATCTGCCTCACCGGCATGGGCGAGGCCGGTCGGATGACCCAGTTCAAGGACAAGTCCGCCAAGCAGGGCGAGAGCTCGGCCAGCGTGGGGCTGTTCACCTACCCCATCCTGCAGGCCGCGGACATCCTGCTCTACCAGGCCGACAGGGTGCCGGTGGGCGCCGACCAGAAGCAGCACCTGGAGCTCACCCGCGACCTGGCGCAGCGCTTCAACCACCGCTTCGGCGAGACCTTCACGCTGCCCGAGCCGCACATCGTCAAGGGGGTCGAGAAGATCACCGACCTCCAGGAGCCGACGGCGAAGATGTCGAAGTCCTCCTCCTCCGCCGCGGGCATCCTCGACCTGCTGGAGCAGCCGGGGCCGCTCCGCAAGAAGATCATGCGCGCGGTCACCGACACCGGCTCCGAGGTCCTGGCCGACGACGAGAACAAGCCGGGCGTCACCAACCTGCTGCGCATCCAGTCCGCGCTGAGCGGTGTCCCCATCCCCGAGCTGGAGGCCCGCTACGCCGGTCAGGGGTACGGGACCTTCAAGAAGGACGTCGCCGAGCTGGTGGTCGACACCTTCACCCCGATCCGCGAGCGGACCGAGAAGCTGCTCGCCGACGAGGCCGAGCTCGACCGGATGCTCGCCGTCGGCGCCGCGCGGGCCCGCGCGGTGGCCTCCGAGACCATGGCCAGGGTGCGCGACCGGGTGGGGTTCCTGCCCACCCCGTGATCGGCGGTCCCGTCCCGCCCGACCCCCGCGAAGGTCCCGGGCCCGGTCCCGGGTCCGTCGTCGCCTCGCCGTACCCGTCACGTCCGTCACGCCCGTCACATCCCGCTCCACCGTCCCGTCCTCCCCTCGCCTCGCCCGATCGCACCCCGCCCCGCCCGTCCCGTGAGCCCGCGCGGCCCGTCCCGTGGGCCTGCCCCGCCCGCCTCGCGGGCACGCGCACGGACGGCGGTCTTTCCGTCGCCGTACGCGGTCGAGACGGCGGCGACGGGGTAGGGGGCGCAGGTGACAGGTGCATGGGAACGCGTGCGGACGGCCCAGGAACGGTTCGGGGCCCGGCTCGGCTCGGCCCGGGTCAGGTGGCACTGGCTGGACCATCTGGTCAGGACCTTCCAGCGCTACCAGATCCAGTCCGGTGACCGGCTCGCCGGGGCGGTCAGCTACTTCGCCTTCCTGTCGTTCTTCCCGATCGTCGCGCTGGCCTTCGCGGTCTTCGGCTACTTCCTCTCCGTCACCCCCGACGCCCCTGGCACCCTGCGCAGGGCCATCGACCAGTACCTGCCGGGCCTGGCCGACAAGCTGCCGATCCAGGAGATCGCCGACTCGCGGACCAGCGCCGGGATCATCGGCCTGCTCGGCCTGCTCTACGCCGGGCTCGGCGCGATCGACGCGCTGCGCGGCGCGCTGCGCGAGATCTCCATGACCACCGAGGCGCCGCTCGGCTTCGCCATGGCCAAGCTCAGGGACCTGGCCGGGCTCGTCCTGGTCGGCACCACGATGGTGGCCTCGGTGCTGGTCGCGGGCTTCGCCACCCAGGCCAGCGGGACCGTGGCCGGATGGGTGGGGCTGTCGGGGTCGGTGGTGGCCACCACCACGATCTGGCTGGTCGGCCTGGCGGTGAGCGTGCTCGCCGACGTCGTGGTCTTCCTGATCCTGCTGCGCTGGCTGGGACGCCTCCGGCAGCCGTTCCCGGTGCTGCTGCGCGGCGCCCTGTTCGGCGCGATCGGCTTCGCCCTGCTCAAGCAGCTCGCCGCGCTGGTGCTGTCCAGCACCCTGAACAACCCCGTCTACGGGGTGTTCGCCGTGGTGGTCGGCCTGCTGGTGTGGATCAACCTCTCTGCCCGGGTGATCATGTACGCCGCCGCCTGGACGGCCACCGCCTCGCTCGGCCCGCCGCCCGACCCCACGCCGGTCCCGGCGACCGCCATCCCCGTCTGAGCCGCGGTGACCGGCGGATGACCGGCGGGGTCCGGCGGCCCCGGTCAGCGGAAGCGCCGGCGCAGGCCGTACGCCAGCCAGGCCAGGCCGCCCAGCAGGCCCGCACCCAGGACGTAGTAGCCGATCGGGACGCTCCCGCCGGCGGGACGGGCCGCGCCGGGCGGATCGGTCGCGGCGACCGGTGCCGGGACGGCCGGGGGCGCGGAGGTGGCGGGCGCGATGGGGGACGGGGTGACCGCGGGGGCCGGGTCGACCAGCCGCCCGACCGGGGTGACCCGGCCGCGGTTGGCGAAGCCCCAGTCGAGCAGGTCGGCGACCTCGTCCCAGAAGTAGCCGTCGTGGCGCATGATCGACACGATGATCGTGTGGCCGTTCCGCCTGGCCGCGCCGACGAAGCTGCCCTGGGCCTTGGAGGTCCAGCCGTTCTTGACGCCGATCATGCCCTTGTAGCGCCAGAGCAGCTTGTTGTGGTTGCCGATCTCGTAGTAGCCCTTGGGTGCCGGGAACTTGTCCGTCTTCAAGCTGATATATCGGCGGAAATCGGGGTTGGCCAGGCCGGCGCGGGCGATCAAGGCCAGGTCGTAGGCCGAGCTGCTCTGCCCGGGCTTGTCCAGCCCGCTCGGGGTCCTGGCCACGGTGTCGAATGCCTGCAGGCGCCTGGCCTCGGCGTTCATGTCGGCCAGGGTGGCGGTCAGGCCGCCGTTGGCCTCGGCCAGCGCCATCGCGCTGTCGTTGCCGGAGACCAGCAGCAGCGCCTTGAACAGGTCCTCGACGGTGTAGAGCGGCTTGGGGACCAGGCCGACCGCGCTGCCCTCCTCGTTCACCGCGCGCCGGCTCGGCGTGACCTTCCGGTTCTTGTCCAGCCTGGGGATCAGGGTGAGGGCGGTGAGCGCCTTGAGCGTGCTCGCGGGCAGGTAGCGCCCGTGGGCGTCCTTGGCGGCCAGCACCGCGCCCGTCCCGGCGTCGGCGATCACGTACGCCCTGGCGGCGGTCTTGGGCGGGGCCTTCACGCCCTCGGGGACGATGAGCCCCCGCTCGCCGAGCCGGGAACCGCCGACCGGTTCCCCCGCGCCGTTCGGCCCGAGCCGGCCGGTGCCCGGCGGGCCGGCTCCCCCGAAGCCGGTGCCCGCACCGTGCGAACCGGTGCCCGGCAGCGCGGCGGTGCCCGGCGAGACGCCCGATGCGGTGCCCGATGCAGTGCCCGCGGGCGTGCCCGGCGCCCGGGCCCCGGCCTGTGCGGGCGCGCCGAGAAAGGCGGTCGCCGCGAGCAGCACCCCGACGGGCGCGACGTGTCTGGTCCCCATGATGATCTCAGGGTAGCTTCGTGCCGGTTCGCATGGAGTACAGGTGCCCTGACCGGCTACGCACCACTCGGCGGAATACTGACATCATGCAAATATCGCGAAAGATCGCCGCTTTTCTGATCGGCCTTGCCGCTTTCATGATCTTCGAATGGATCAACCTTGGCTTCAACCTCGCGGACGGCCACCCCACGTCGTTCTACGTGGTCCACGGGATCCTGGTCGCGGTCAACCTGGTGCTGGCCGTGGTGCTCGGTGCGATCGGCCTGCGGGCACTGCGCGGCCTGCGGGAGGCGAGGTGACCGGTGTGACCGGGACGGCCGCGGCGGAGTGGCCGGGGAGCGGGCCGGAGCCGCTCAGGCGGGACGGTTCAGCGTCGAGACGGTCCTGCGGTGCAGCTCGGCGGCCTCCTCGGCGGAGTCGCCGATGCTGGTGAACCCGAGCTTGCCGAACTCGGTGACCGCGCCCAGCAGGTGCAGCACGTTCCCGGTACGGCGCTCCCGGTCGAAGCCGAGGCCCTCGTCCTGGATCAGCTTGACGACCTCCCCGGGGGCGCGGCCCCGCAGGCAGGGGGCGGCGCAGTTGTCCGTCGCCACGTAGTGCTTGGCCCTGCCCTCGTGCACGAGCAGGCCGCTGCCGGGGTCGTAGGAGGCGCCGGTGGTCAGGACCGCGGCCCCGAACGGGTGGGTGGTCCCGCCGATGCGCAGGTTGATCTCGCACAGCAGCGTCCGGTAGCCGCCGCCGGCCTTGACGGCGAAGAAGTCGACGCCGAACAGTCCCACCACGCCGCGGTCGGCGAGGATGCGGGCGATCCGCTCGGCGTACGCGCTGAGCTCGGCCCGGTACTCCTGGCGGGCGGGGAAGCTGCACCCCTGGTAGACGTCGTCGTTGGGGCCGCCGAGGACCTGCTCGTGGGTGGCGACCACGTCGACGGTGCCGCCCGGGGTGATCCTCGCCAGCGCGCTGGGGGAGCGCAGCGGCCGGTCCTCGATGAACTCCTCGACCACCGCCCCCCGCTCGGCGATCTTCTCGGCGAACGTCGCCCAGTTCTCGCCCGGCGCGGAGAAGCTCGTGGGGCAGTCGGTGATCGGGCGGTCGTCCCTGGTCAGGATGGCGTTGCCCATCCCCGAGTAGCTGTTGTTCAGCTTGACCATCAGCCGGGGCGCGGGGCTCATCGCGCGGGCGGCGTGCTCCACCTCGGTCAGCGACCGCAGGTCCCCGAACCCCCTGACCGTCGGCACCTCGGCCTGTGCGCCGAGCGTCCGCCCGCCGCTCTTGGAGCCCAGGTGGGCCAGGGCGGTGGGAGGGCCGTAGATCGGCAGGGAGAGGATCGCGGCCAGCCGCTCCTCGTACTCGCTGACCACGAACGGGACCATCCAGGCGCCCCCGTCGTCCTCGCGGGGGAGGCCGAGAGACGCGCGCAGGCGCTCGATCACGTCCGGGCGCCGGAGCAGCGCCTCGCTGAGCGGGTGCGTGTCGGGATCGTCCAAACTGATCATTTGCAGCCGCGTGCGGGCCTCGTCGGGATCGTCGAGGAAGCTCAGGTAGTAGTCCACGATCGCCCCGTCCACGGGCAGCGAGGTCACGTAGACGACCGAGACGCCGGGCCTTCTCAGCGTCAGCAGCAGGAACAGCAGCCGCTCCTCGTAGCAGCGGGCCGCGGGGATGCTGCGCAGCTCCTCCTGGGGAAGGGAGAGCGAGGGAATGACCAACAGGGCGCCCTCGTCCGGTTCGAATATGCTCAAACGCGACCATCTCTTCCCGAATGGGATGTTAGTGATCATATGCGAAGTGAAACACGCACTCTTCCTGTTTACATCACTCCGCCCGGTGCGATGACCGGCACCTGAGGGTCACGTAAATTGCCAGGTAGGCGAGGTTTGGGAGAGGGGTGCGGCCACCTTTCCCACGGGGTCCGTCCCCGCGAAGGACCAGCGTCCCCATGGTCAATCGGAGCCATCTTTCGTGGTCCTCCTGGGGCGCAAGTGCCAGAAGAGGAACATGAGGTGACAAAACATTTGGGCCGGATGTCGGCGAGCCGCTCGGGGAGAGCGATAAAGTCGGTGTCATCGCCGACGCGACGGCTACCCCGGACCACCGGTCCGCCGTTCCCGCGCCGGTGACGGACCAGTCCGCGCCGATGCGGTCCGGGAGGCCCACCCCGGCCCGTCGGTGCGGCGATCGCTTTTTTCGAGACGGCCCCGTGGACGCAGAGATCCCGGACGGTCGCACAGGTGCGTCGAGGATCCACAGCCCGCCGGCGCGGATGGGACGGTGAGCAATGCGGGGGCGTAATTTGCGGGGAGAACTCGACACGTTCCTTGCCGCTGGCGAGCAGGAACTGATCGGTTTCCGTCGAGACCTGCACATGCATCCCGAGCTCGCGTTCGCCGAGTACCGCACCACCCAGCGTGTCGCCGAGCGCCTGAGCGCCGCCGGCCTCGTCCCCTCGGTGCTGCCGCGCGGTACCGGCCTGCTCTGCGACGTCGGCAGCGGTGACGGCCCGACCGTGGCGCTCCGGGCCGACCTGGACGCGCTGCCGGTGCCGGACGAGAAGGACGTCCCCTACAGCTCGACGGTCCCGGGAGTCTGCCACGCCTGCGGGCACGACGTGCACACCACGATCCTGCTGGGCACCTCGCTGTTCCTGGCCCAGCAGGCCGAGGCGGGCCTGCTGCCCGGCCGGGTCCGGCTGATCTTCCAGCCCGCCGAGGAGCTTCCCGGCGGCGCGCTGGAGGTCATGGCCTCGGGCGGCATCAGCGGTGTCGACCGCATCTTCGGGCTGCACTGCGACCCGCGCCTGGACGTCGGCAAGGTGGGCCTCAAGACCGGCCCGATCACCTCCGCCTGCGACCGGGTCACGATCCGGGTGAGCGGCCCCGGCGGGCACACCGCCCGGCCGCACCTCACCGCGGACCTGGTCTTCGCGCTCGCCAAGATCCTCACGGAGCTGCCGGCCGCGCTCTCCCGCCGGATCGACCCCCGCTCCTCGCTGAGCCTGGTCTGGGGCCGGGTCGAGGCGGGCTCGGTCGCCAACGCCATCCCGGACGACGGCGTCGCCGAGGGCACCGTGCGCTGCCTGGACGAGGCCGCCTGGCACGCGGCCCCCGACATGATCAAGTCGCTGCTGGAGTCGGTCGCGGGCGCGTACGGCGTCGAGGCCGAGATGGACTACGTGCGCGGCGTGCCGCCGGTGGTCAACGACAAGGTCAGCGTGCAGATGCTGGCCGAGGCCGCCGAGGGCGTGCTCGGCCAGGGCGCCCCGGTCCCCACCGAGCAGAGCCTGGGCGGTGAGGACTTCGGCTGGTACCTGGAGTCCATCCCCGGCGCGTTCGCCCGGCTGGGCACCCGCCGGAAGGGGTCGACCGAGTCGGCCGACATCCACCAGGGCACCTTCGACGTGGACGAGAGCGCCATCGGCACCGGCGTGCGCTTCCTGGCCGCGACCGCGCTGACCGCGCTCTGGGAGGGCCGGCGCCCGGTCACCGACGACGCCCTGATGGCCGTGAACGCCGACAACTAGCCCTTACCGAGCAACTTCGGACATATTTGGGCAAAATTACTCAACGGATCCGGTCAGAGGAACGTCGGAGACCGGAGCCGGGCCGGGGCCCGGCGGCCAGGGCCGTCCGGTGTCACCCGCGGGGTGGTTTCGTCACGCTACGTGTGTCACAGGGCGGCCTGAGCTGGATAACGGACCTGTTTCGGACTGGTGTGACGGTTTGGTCAACCCTGACGGACCAACTATCTTCCGTGCAGGGTTGCCGTGCGTCTCTTCGCGCGTGCACTGAGAACGCGAAGGGAGTCATCTTGCTTCAGAACCGATTCGGCAAGCTGGCCGCGACCGCACTGGCGGGCAGCATGCTCATGGGAGCTGCCGCGTGTGGTGGAAGCGAGGAACCGACCACGTCGGCCCAGCCGAGCGGGGCCGCCAGCAGTGCGGCGTCGGCCGCGACCGGACCCAAGGTCGGGCTCGCGTACGACATCGGCGGGCGTGGTGACCAGTCGTTCAACGACTCCGCGGCGGCCGGGCTGGACAAGGCCAAGGCCGAGCTGGGCCTGGCCGAGACCAACGAGCTCGAGGCCGGCACCGGTGAGACCGAGGCGGCCAAGGAGGAGCGGCTCCGCCTGCTCGCCGACGGCGGCTTCAACCCGATCATCGCGGTGGGCTTCGCCTACTCCAACCCGGTCAAGAAGGTCGCGACCGAGTTCCCCGACGTCAAGTTCGCGATCGTGGACGACGCCGCGGCGGCCGGTCCCAACATCTCCAACCTCCTCTTCGCCGAGCACGAGGGCTCCTTCCTGGTCGGCGCCGCCGCGGCGCTGAAGAGCAAGAAGAACCACGTGGGCTTCGTCGGCGGCGTCCAGGTGCCGCTGATCAACAAGTTCGAGGCCGGGTTCATCGCCGGTGCCAAGGCGGTCAAGTCCGACATCAAGGTCGACGTCAAGTACCTGACCCAGCCGCCGGACTTCACCGGCTTCAACGACCCGGCCAAGGGCAAGACCGCGGCCGAGGGCATGTTCGACGCGGGCGCCGACGTGGTCTACCAGGCCGCGGGCGGCTCCGGCGGCGGCGTGTTCGAGGCGGCCAAGGCCGCCAAGGGCCTGGCCATCGGCGTCGACTCCGACCAGGCGAAGACCGCGGCCCCCGAGCTGCAG
Organism: Streptosporangium sp. NPDC050148; assembly: GCF_055586505.1. Taxonomy (NCBI): domain Bacteria; kingdom Bacillati; phylum Actinomycetota; class Actinomycetes; order Streptosporangiales; family Streptosporangiaceae; genus Streptosporangium; species Streptosporangium sp. NPDC050148. The sequence continues at coordinate 63,704 of NZ_JBVJIA010000012.1, forward strand.
AGCGTCATCATGACCTCCATGGTCAAGAAGGTCGACGTCGCCGTCTTCGACTTCCTGAAGAGCTTCACCACCAACTCGGTGAAGGCCGGCACGACGACCTACGACCTCAAGGCCGACGGCGTCGACTACTCCACCACCGGTGGCCAGGTCGACGACGTCAAGCCCAAGCTCGACGAGTACAAGCAGAAGATCATCTCCGGCGAGCTGACCGTCCCGGACAAGACCTCCTGACCTGAACGCTCACGCGGGGCCCGGCGGACACCCTCCTCCGGGCCCTTCGCCCTATCCTCACCACCACGTTCCGTATCGGGCATCCGTGCGGAGGAGGCCGTCATCAGCACCCCGGCACCGGCCGTCGAGCTCGAGGGGATCACCAAACGATTCCCCGGCGTCGTCGCCAACCGCGACATCTCCCTTTCCGTACGGCAGGGACACGTGCACGCCGTCGTCGGCGAGAACGGCGCAGGCAAGTCCACCCTCATGAAGATCCTGTACGGCATGCAGCGCCCGGACGAGGGACGGATCCGTGTCAACGGCGCCGAGGTGGGCTTCCGCTCCCCCGCTGACGCGATCGGGGTGGGCATCGGCATGGTCCACCAGCACTTCATGCTGGCCGGCAACCTGACCGTGCTGGAGAACGTGATCCTGGGCAGCGAGCCCCGCAAGGGGGGCGTCGCCATCGACTTCGGCGCCGCCCGCGCCAGGATCCGGGAGATCTCCGACTCCTACGGCCTGGGCATCGACCCGGACGCCACCGTCGAGGACCTGGGGGTGGGCGCCCGCCAGCGGGTGGAGATCCTCAAGGTGCTCTACCGCGGGGCCCGGATCCTCATCCTGGACGAGCCGACCGCCGTGCTCGTGCCGCAGGAGGTCAAGGAGCTCTTCGCCAACCTGCGCGAGCTGGTCCGCGAGGGACTCACGATCATCTTCATCTCGCACAAGCTGGACGAGGTCCTCTCGGTGGCCGACGCCATCACCGTCATCCGCCGCGGCACGACCGTGGCCGAGGTGGACCCCAAGGACGTGAGCGCCCGGCAGCTCGCCGAGCTCATGGTCGGCAGCGAGCTGCCCAGCCCGGAGACCCGCGAGTCCACGGTCACCGACACGGTGGCGATCTCGGTGCGGGACCTGAGGGTCCACTCGGACGGGGAACGCTGCGTCGTGGACGACGTGAGCTTCGACATCCGCAGGGGTGAGGTGCTGGGCATCGCCGGGGTCGAGGGCAACGGCCAGGCCGAGCTCGTCGAGGCCATCATGGGCATGCGCCCGGCCGACGGCGAGATCCGGCTCGGCGAGCACGACATCTCCGGCTGGACGACCCTGCGCCGCCGCGAGGCCGGCATCGGCTACATCCCCGAGGACCGCCACCGGCACGGCCTGCTGCTGGAGGCCCCGCTGTGGGAGAACCGCATCCTCGGCCACCAGACGCGCAGGCCCAACGTCAAGGGGCCCTGGATCGACCGCGCCGGGGCCCGCGAGGACACCCGCCGCATCGTCGAGAGCTACGACGTCCGCACGCCGGGCATCGACGTGGACGCCTCCGCGCTGTCCGGCGGCAACCAGCAGAAACTGATCGTCGGCCGGGAGATGAGCGGGGACCCCGTCTTCCTGATCGCGTCCCACCCCACCCGCGGTGTCGACGTGGGCGCCCAGGCCGCGATCTGGGACCACCTGCGCGCGGCACGCGCCGCGGGCCTGGCGGTCCTGCTCATCTCGGCCGACCTGGACGAGCTGATCGGCCTGTCGGACACCCTCAAGGTGATCCTGCGCGGCCGCATCGTCGCCGAGGTCGACCCCAAGGACGTGACGCCGGAGCGGCTCGGCTCGGCCATGACGGGTGCTGGAGAGGCGGCATGAACACCCACGTAGCGCACACGCCCCCCGGGACGCCCGGATGAGCGCGAAAGAATCGACCTTCGCCGACCGGCTGCTCGGCCGGGTCTCACCGGCGGGGCTGCTCTCGCTCGTCGCGCCGGTCACGGCCATCGTGTTCGCCGCGCTGGTCACCATGGTGATCCTGGGGCTCATCGGCGCCCCGCCGGTGGACACGCTGGTCGTCATGGGCGAGTACGCCGTCCGGCCCCGCTCGATCGTGCTGACCCTGAACTCCGCGACGACCTACTACCTGTCGGCGCTGGCGGTGGCGATCGGGTTCAAGATGAACCTCTTCAACATCGGCGTCGACGGCCAGTACCGTCTCGCCGCGCTGACCGCCGCGGCCGTCGGCGGCGCGGTCGCGCTGCCCGCCCCGCTGCACGTCGCGCTGATCATCTTCGTGGCCGTGCTGGTCGGTGCCGGCTGGGCGGCCATCGCCGGGCTGCTCAAGGTGCGGCGCGGGGTCAGCGAGGTGATCTCCACGATCATGCTGAACGCCATCGCCACCGCGCTCGGCTCCTGGCTGCTCAACAAGGAGCGCCTGGCCGTCGAGGTCGGGGGCAGCAACAACATCGGCACGAAGCCGATCGCGCCCTCCGGCCAGGTGCCGGGGCTGGCGATCGTCTCGGGCACCCAGACGAAGGTCTTCGGCCTGATCCTGCTCTCGATCGCGATGGGCGTCCTGTTCCACGTGGTGATCAACCGGACCCGCTTCGGGTTCGACCTGCGCGCCACCGGCCGCTCGGAGCCGGCCGCGGTGGCCAGCGGCGTCAACGTCAAGCGGATGATCCTCGTCTCGATGATCCTGTCCGGCGCGGTGGCGGGCCTGGTCGGCATGCCGCAGCTGCTGGGCTCCTCCTACAGCTACAGCCTGGACTTCCCCACGGGACTCGGCTTCACCGGCATCGCGATCGCCCTGCTCGGACGCAACCACCCGGTCGGCATCGCGTTCGGCGCCCTGCTGTGGGCCTTCCTGGACACCTCGGCCGGCATCCTGCAGATCAAGAGGATCTCCCCGGACATCGTCACCATCATGCAGGGTGTGATCGTGCTCTCGGTGATCATCGCCTACGAGCTGGTGCACCGCTACCAGGTCGCCGCCGAGCAGCGCCGGGTGAGCCGCCAGCTGGCGAGCGCCGCCCCGGCCCAGGAAGGAACGCCGGTATGAGCCAGAACGCCCTCGCCACGCCGGAGGCCCCCCTCCTGGGGCCCAAGGCCCCGGCACGCAGGTTCAGGCTGACCTGGCGGACCGTGCTGCTGGCCCTCGGCGCGCTGGTCGTGCTGCTGTCGTTCACGCGCGCCGTCACCGGCGCCGTCGACCTCACCTCGGCGGGCGCGATCAACGCCTCCATCGCGCTGGCCATCCCCATCGGCCTGGCCGGTCTGGGCGGCCTGTGGGCGGAGCGGGCCGGAGTGGTCAACATCGGCCTCGAAGGCATGATGATCATGGGCACCTGGTGCGGTGCCTGGGGCGCGATCCAGTTCGGCAATCCCTGGGCGGGCGTCGTCGCGGGTGCGATCGGCGGTGCCCTGGGCGGCCTGCTGCACGCGATCGCCACCGTGACGTTCGGCGTCGACCACATCATCTCCGGTGTCGCGATCAACATCCTGGGGCTGGGCGTCACCCAGTTCCTGTCCAAGGTCACCTTCGCCGAGATGCCGGGCGGCGGCGACTCCCAGTCGCCCCCGGTGCCCAAGCCCGAGGTGGTGAGCCTGCCGTGGGTGGGGGATCCGCTGAGGGACCTGGAGGCCGGGCGGTGGTTCCTGCTCTCGGACGCGGCGGGCATCCTGCGCGGCCTGACCACGAACGTCTCGCTGCTGACGATCCTGGCGATCCTGCTCGTCCCGCTGTCGTACTACGTGCTCTGGCGCACCGCGTTCGGCCTGCGGCTGCGCTCCTGCGGGGAGAGCCCGGTGGCCGCCGAGTCGCTGGGCGTCAACGTCTACCTGCACAAGTACGTCGCCGTCGTCGTCTCCGGCGCCCTGGCGGGCCTGGGCGGCGCGTTCCTGGCACAGGTGGCCGCGAGCGCCTACCGCGAGGGACAGACCGGCGGGCGCGGCTTCATCGGCCTCGCCGCCATGATCTTCGGTAACTGGCGGCCGGGCGGTCTGGCCGGGGGCGCCGTCCTGTTCGGCTACACCGACGCGCTGCAGCTGCGCCGGGGCGGCGAGTCGGTGCACGCGCTGCTGCTCGTGGTGGTGATCCTGCTCGTCGCCGTGACCGTCTACCAGCTCGTACGGCAGCACCGGACGCGGGCCGCGCTGATCACCGGCGTCGCGGCGGTCGCCGTGTTCGTGGTGTTCGCGCTGACCGACTCGATCCCGTCGGAGTTCACCTCGGTCACCCCGCACATCACCACGCTGCTGGTGCTGTCGCTGGCCGCGCAGCGGCTCCGCCCGCCGGCCGCCAACGGCATGGTGTACCGCAGAGGACAGGGGAAATGACGTGACGGCGGGGCGGGGAGCGTGACACGCACGACGCGACGGGGACGGCCCGCACCGTCCCCACGAGGGGAGACGGTGTGACGGACACGGGTACGGACGGCCGCACCGGCGAAGGGGCCGGGACGGGCGCGGACGTCGACTGGGCCGCGCTCAAGGACGAGGCCGTACGGGCCATGGGGCACGCCTACGCCCCCTACTCCAAGTTCCCGGTCGGCGCCGCCGCCCTGGTGGACGACGGGCGGATCGTGTCCGGCTGCAACGTGGAGAACGCCTCCTACGGCCTGGGCCTGTGCGCCGAGTGCGGGCTCGTCTCCGCGCTCCAGGCGACCGGCGGTGGCAGGCTGGTGGCGTTCACCTGCGTCGACGGGCACGAGGAGCTGCTCATGCCGTGCGGCAGGTGCCGCCAGCTGCTGTACGAGTTCGGCGGCCCCGAGATGCTGCTGGAGACCGTCGACGGCCCGAGACCGATGTCGGAGATCCTGCCCTACGCCTTCGGGCCCGACGACCTGAGCCGGGGAGCCTGACCATGGACGCCATCGACCTGAGCCGGAGGGCCTGACCATGGACGCCATCGAGGTCATCTCCGCCAAGCGGGACGGGCGCGAGCTGTCGCCCGGGCAGATCGACTGGGTGATCGACGCCTACACCCGGGGCGTCGTGGCCGACGAGCAGATGTCCGCGCTGGCCATGGCGATCCTGCTCAACGGCATGAACCGGCGGGAGATCGCCGGATGGACCCAGGCGATGATCCGCTCCGGCGACCGGATGGAGTGGTCGGCGCTCCCGGGTCCCACCACCGACAAGCACTCCACCGGAGGCGTCGGCGACAAGATCACGCTGCCGCTGGCCCCGCTGGTCGCGGCCTGCGGGGGGTACGTGCCCCAGCTGTCCGGACGGGGGCTCGGCCACACCGGCGGCACCCTGGACAAGCTGGAGTCCATCCCGGGCTGGCGGGCCTCGCTCTCCAACGACGAGATGCTCGGCGTGCTCGGCACGGCCGGGGCCGTGATCTGCGCGGCGGGCGACGGCCTGGCCCCGGCCGACAAGAAGCTGTACGCGCTCCGCGACGTCACCGGGACCGTGGAGTCGATCCCGCTGATCGCCTCCTCGATCATGTCGAAGAAGATCGCCGAAGGGACCGGCGCGCTCGTCCTGGACGTCAAGGTCGGCTCCGGGGCGTTCATGAAGACCGTGGAGGAGGCCCGCGAGCTGGCCACCACCATGGTCGAGCTCGGCACCGACGCCGGGGTGGGCACGGTCGCGCTGCTGACCGCGATGGACCGGCCGCTGGGCCTGGCCGTGGGCAACGCGCTGGAGGTCGCCGAGTCGGTCGAGGTGCTCGCCGGGGGTGGGCCCGCCGACGTGGTCGAGCTGACCGTGCTGCTGGCACGGGAGATGCTCGCCACGGCGGGGATCACCGCGGGCAAGGATCCCGAGCGGGCCCTGGCCGACGGCTCGGCGATGGACGCCTGGCGACGGATGATCACCGCCCAGGGCGGCGACCCGGACGCCCCGCTGCCCGTGGCCGCCGAGACGACGCAGGTCGTCGCGCCCTCGTCCGGCGTGCTCCGCCGGCTCGACGCCTACGGGGTGGGCCTGGCGGCCTGGCGCCTCGGCGCGGGACGGGAACGCAAGGAGGACCCGGTCTCCCCGGGCGCGGGCATCGTCCTGCACGCCAAGCCCGGCGACCCGGTCCGCGAGGGCGCCCCGCTGATGACGCTGTACGCCGACGACGCCGGTCGCTTCGAGCGGGCGCTCGCCGCCCTGGAGGGCGCCTACGCCGTGGGCGAGGCGGCCGGCGAGGACCTGCTGCCCCTGGTGATCGACCGCGTCACCGCCTGACCGCGGCCTCCCGCGAGGCCGGGCCCTCCGCCTCCTCGGGGCGGGGGGCCGTGGCGTCTCCGGTGTCTTCGCCGTCTTCGGTGTCTTCGGTGTTCTGTGCGTCCCAGGCTTCCCCGGCGCGCGGCCCGGGGAGTCGCGGTGCCGAGCAGCGGCCCCCGGTGACCTCGGCGCTTCCGGCGTCCCAGGCGTCCTGCGTCTCCTCGGAGAGCCGCGCCCGGCCGGAGGGCCGGCAGGTGCCGGGGTCGACGGGGGCGAAGATCTCGCCGATCACGGCGCGGTGGGTGGGGAGGGCCGTGGCGTGACGCTCGCGTCCCTGCCCGGTGATGCCCACGTAGATGCCGCGCCGGTCGTCCTGGCAGACGGCCCGGGTCACCAGGCCCGCCTTCTCCAGGCGGGCGAGCAGCCGGGAACAGGCGCTCTGGCTGAGGTGGACGGCGTCGGCGACCTCCTGGACCCGGTACTTCTCCCGGCCGCCCTCGACCATCCGTTCCAGGACCTCGAACTCGCTCATGCCCAGCCGGTGCCGTTCGGAGAGCTCGCGTTCCAGCGCGCAGGCGGCCGTGGCGTGCATCGCCAGGATCTGGCGCCAGGCGCGGACCGCGTCCTCCTCGTTCATGTCGCGGATCGTACCACCCGTGAAGGATAGATGCACAGGAACTAAATTCTCTTGCATTAAATGCGGCTGCATGTATTCTCGGTCGTCATGACCTCCTCATCGACTTCACCGGATGACGAGCGCTGGAGTCCCGCGCTGTGGGCCGCGCTCACCGTGCTCTGCGCCGTGGTCTTCCTCGACGCCCTCGACGTCTCCATGGTGGGCGTGGCCCTGCCGTCGATCCAGGCGGACCTGGGACTGTCCACCTCCTCGCTGCAGTGGGTGGTCAGCGGCTACGTGCTCGGCTACGGCGGCCTGCTCCTCCTCGGCGGCCGGACCGCCGACCTGCTCGGGCGTCGCAGGGTCTTCCTGGTCGCCCTCGCGGTCTTCGCCGTGGCCTCCCTGCTCGGCGGCCTCGTCGACGACGGCACGCTGCTGATCGCGGCCCGCTTCGTCAAGGGCGTCAGCGCCGCCTTCACCGCGCCCGCGGCGCTCTCCATCATCACCACGACCTTCGCCGAGGGCCCGGCCCGCAACAGGGCCCTCAGCTTCTTCACCGCCTCCGGCGCCAGCGGCTTCTCGCTGGGACTGGTCATCTCCGGCTTCCTGACCGAGCTCGGCTGGCGCTGGACGTTCCTCATGCCGGTCCCCGTCGCGATCATCGCGCTGGTCGCGGCCCTGAAGTACCTGCCCAAGCGCCGTGAGGAGCGCGCCGAGAGCGGCCACGACCTGCTCGGCGCGATCACCATCACCGGCTCCATGCTGCTGCTGGTCTACGCCGTGGTCGAGGCGCCCGACGCGGGCTGGAGCTCGCCGCGCACGATCGCCTCGCTGCTGGGCGCCGCCGCGCTGATGGCCGCCTTCGTGATCACCGAACGGCGCGTCAGGCACCCGCTGGTGCGCCTGGGCATCCTGCGCTCCGGCCCGATCGTCCGCGCCAACCTCGGGCTGGTGATCCTGTTCGGCTCCTACGTCGGCTTCCAGTTCGTCGCCATGCAGTACTTCCAGAACTTCCTGCACTGGTCGGCCCTGCAGACCGCGCTGGCCTTCCTGCCGGCCGGACTGCTGGTCGCGGTGACCTCCACCCGGATGGGCGCGCTGGCCGACCGGTTCGGCACCGCGAAACTGATCGTGGTCGGCTCGGCCGCCCTGGCCGCCGGGTACGCCTTCTTCCTCCGGCTGAACGCCGACCCCAGCCTGTCCACGCTGATCATCCCCGGGATGGTGCTGCTGGGCATCGCGTTCGCGCTCTCCTTCCCCGCGCTGAACATCCAGGCCACCAACGGCGTGGCCGACGACGAGCAGGGGCTGGCCTCCGGGCTGCTCAACACCTCCGGGCAGGTCGGCGGGGCGGTCGTGCTGGCCGTCGTGACGGCCGTGCTGACCTCCGGCACGGGCGCCGACCCGATCGGCTCCTTCCGCGCGGCGATCATGGTCTCCGGGATCCTCGCCCTGGCCGGCCTGGTGATCGCCCTGACCGGCCTGCGGGCGCGCCGCCCGCTCGCCGTCGCCGAGGAGGAGGCGGTCCTGGAGGCGGTCTAGAACCTCTCCTGCGGGTCCGTACGCCTCGGCGCGGACCCGCGGACGACTCGCGGCCCGGGACAGGAACGACGGGGACGACGGGGACGACGGGGACGGGGACACGGGACCCCGGGACCCCCGGGGACCCCGCCGGGTCGCGGGCGCGCCGCCGCCGGTCACAGGGGCCCGGCGGCGGCGCCCGGTTCGCCCGGCCCACCGCGACGCGCCGCCACGACCGGGGCGCGGTGCTTGACTCGTCCCTCGGACGGCTGTCACGATCCGGCCAGGGCACAGGTGGGCGACGGGCGTGAGAGCCGCGTCCCACCTGGGCATCTAACGGGGCAGGAGGCTCACCATGAACCGCACCCTCGTCCCCTTCGCGCTCGCTTCCCTGCTGGCGCTGGCGGCCTGTGGCACGACCACCCAGACCACGACCCCCTCCTCGGGGGCTCCGGCGGCCACGACCCCGGCGGACGGCGCGACGGCCACGCCCTCCGTGGCCGCGCCCGCCGGGCTGCGTCCACCGACGAGCACCAAGGAGATCGAGGTCGACCGGACGACCGGCACCACGCCGATCGTCACCGGAGCCCGGTTCGCCGAGCACCCGGGGTTCGACCGGGTGGTGATCGACCTCAAGGGAGACCTGCCCGGCTACACCGCGCGCTGGGTGGCGGAGCTGGTCCAGGACGGGTCGGGCGACCCGATCGACGTCAAGGGCGGCGCCTACCTCCAGCTCACGATGACCCCGGCCGCGGCGCACACCGAGGCGGGCACGCCGACCTGGACCGGCGGGCCGATCTTCCAGGCCGGGCTCGGCAACGTGCGGAACGTCGTCAGGACCGGCGACTTCGAGGCCGTGGTGGGCGTCGGCGTCGTCCTGGAGCGCAAGGCCGCCTTCCGGGTGCTGGAGCAGAAGAGCCCGAACCGGCTGGTCGTCGACATCGCGCACTGACCGTACCGACGGCACCGACGGCACCGACAGCACCGACGGCACGACCGTACCGGCCGCACCGGCCCCGTCCTGCGCGGCCCGGTCCCGCGCGGCGGGTGCCGCGCACGGTGACCACCGCGCCGGTGCCAGACTGGTGCGATGGTACGCAAAATCGAGGGCGCGACGCGGATTCCCGTCCCGGGCGGCAAGACGATCGACGAGTACGTCGGCCGGGTCAACAGCGGTGACGAGCGGATCTCGATCGCCCACATGAAGGCCCCCGCCGGGTGGGAGGAGCCCGCCCAGACCCCCGAGTTCGCCGAGTACACGCTCGTGCTCTCCGGCACGGTCCTGGTGGAGCACGACGGGGGCGTCACCGAGGTCGGCGCGGGACAGGCCTTCGGCTGCGAGCCGGGGGAGCGGATCCGCTACAGCGCCGGTCCCGAGGGCGCCGAGTACGTCGCCGTCTGCCTGCCCGCCTTCGCCCCCGAGGCCGCCCGCCGTGAGGACTGACCCGGGCACCCGCCGCGACGCCCGTCGTGCCGGCCGAGGCGATGACCGCCCGCCGGACCCCGGCGGTAGGCTGGTGAGATGAGTCAGCTACCCACCTTCGAGCAGATCCGCCTGGCCCCCAAGGTGCTGCTCCACGATCATCTCGACGGTGGCCTGCGACCGGAGACCATCATCGATCTGGCCCGGGAGACGGGCTACGACCGGCTGCCCGCGACCGACACCGAGAGCCTGCGCGCCTGGTTCCGCGAGTCCGCCGACTCCGGCTCGCTGGAGCGCTACCTGGAGACCTTCGACCACACCGTGGGCGTCATGCAGACGCGCGAGGCGCTGATCAGGGTCGCCGCCGAGTGCGCCGAGGACCTGGCCGCCGACGGCGTGGTCTACGCCGAGGTGCGCTTCGCGCCAGAGCAGCACACCTCGGCCGGCCTGAGCCTGGAAGAGGTCATCGAGGCCGTCCAGGAGGGTTTCGCCTCCGGCTCCGCGGGACGCGGCATCCGGGTGGGGACCCTGCTCACCGCCATGCGTCACCAGGCCAGGTCCATGGAGATCGCCGAGCTCGCGGTCCGCTACCGCGACGCCGGGGTGGCCGGGTTCGACATCGCGGGCGCGGAGGCGGGCTACCCGCCCACCCGCCACCTCGACGCCTTCGAGTACCTCCAGCGGGAGAACGCCCACTTCACCATCCACGCCGGTGAGGCGTTCGGCCTGCCGTCCATCTGGCAGGCCATCCAGTGGTGCGGCGCCGACCGGCTCGGCCACGGCGTCCGCATCATCGACGACATCTCGGTCCAGGACGACGCCGAACCCAAGCTCGGCCGCCTGGCCGCCTACGTCCGGGACAAGCGCATCCCGCTGGAGATGTGCCCCACGTCCAACCTGCAGACCGGTGCCGCGGCCTCCATCGCCGAGCATCCGATCGGGCTGCTGCGCCGCCTGAACTTCCGGGTGACCGTCAACACCGACAACCGGCTGATGAGCGGGACGTCCCTGTCGGAGGAGTTCGCCAAGCTGTCGGAGGCGTTCGGCTACGGGTGGGACGACATGCTGTGGTTCACGGTCAACGCCATGAAGTCGGCGTTCCTCCCGTTCGACGAGCGCCTGTCGCTCATCAACGGCGTCATCAAGCCCGGGTTCGCGCGGCTCAAGTGGCAGGCGTGAGCGGGTTCGTACCGGCGAAGTGAGTTCTCTCCGATGAAGCAGGTGTTCCGCTCCACCTTCGCGGTGATCGTCGGCTGGGTCTGGATGGCCTTCGCCGCCTTCAGCGCGGTCGACCTGGTGGTCCGCTACGGCGGGCGGAGTTCGATGGTCGCCGCGGCGGTGCTGGCGGTGCTGACCGCGCTGGTCTTTCTCACCTGCCTGCGCCCGGCGCTCGTGCTGTCCGAGGAGGGGGTGCTGGTCCGCAACCCGCTGCGGAACACCTTCGTGCCCTGGCGGGCGGTGGACGGGGTCACGGTCTCGCACTCGATCACGATCGTCTCCGGCGAGCGGAAGATCCGCTGCTGGGTGCCGCACGTCTCCGCCCGCGAGCGGGCCGCCGTGACCCGCAAGGCCGGTGTCCCGGGACGGCGGGGCCGCTTCGAGACCGAGCCGGTCCGTTCCAAGGGGGAGCGGGCGGCCGCCGAGGCGGTGGCCGGGAGGACCCACGCCGACTGGGTGGCCCAGCAGATCACCGAGCGCGCCGAGGCGGCCCGGCGTGCGGCCCGGGCACGGGAGACCACCGCGGCACCTGCGCCCACCGGGGCACCGGCGTCCGGGACCGCGGCATCAGGGACCATGGCGTCCGGGACCACGGCGTCCACCGCGGCACCGGTGCCCGGGGCCACGGCCTCCGAGAGCACGGCCTCCGAGGGCACGGCGTCCACCGGAGCCGTGCCGTCCACGGGGGTCACGGCGTCCACCGGGGACGGCACCGGGGCGGGCGCGCCCCGGACGACCTGGGCCCCGACCGCGCTGGCCGCCCTCGCGGTCGCGGCCCTGCCGACGATCGCGGCCTTCCTCGTCTGAAGCCCGCACGCGCGGACCCCGGGGCCTCCGCGGCCCCGGGGGACGTCAGAGCCCGAGGGCCCCGGCGAGGTCGGCCCTGAGGGCGTCCAGCTCGGCGGCGGCCCGCGCGCGGGCCTCGGAGACCTCGCCGCCCACCGGGATCACCACCTCCAGGTAGCACTTGAGCTTGGGCTCGGTGCCCGAGGGGCGGACGACCACCCGGGCGCCGCCGGACAGCCGGTAGCGCATCCCCTCGGTGGGCGGCAGCCCGCCCGCCCCCTCGCTCAGGTCGTCGGCGGACTCGACCTCGCGACCGCCGAGCCGGGCCGGCGGCGTCGCCCGCAGGCGGGCCATCGCGCCGGCGATGAGCGACAGGTCGGCCACCCGGAACGAGAGCTGCGAGGTGGCGTGCAGGCCGTGGCGGCGTGCCTGGTCGTCCAGGAGGTCGAGCAGGCTCCGGCCCTCCAGCCGGGCCTCGGCGGCGATCCCGGCCACGGTCAGCGCCGCGCCGATGCCGTCCTTGTCGTGCACGGGCAGCCCGGCCCCCGAGCCGACGCTGTACCCCAGCGCCTCCTCGTACCCGAAGACCAGTCCCGCACCGGCCTTCATGATCCATTTGAAGCCGGTCAGGGTCTCGGCGTAGCGCACGCCGTGCGCGGCGGCGATCTTGCCGAGCAGTGACGAGGACACGATGGTGGTAGCCACCAGGCGGTCGTCGCCCGAGGTGTGCCGGATCACGTGCTCGCCGAGCAGGGCGCCCAGCTCGTCGCCGGTCAGCATCCGGTGGCCGCCGCCGGGCAGCGGCACGCCCACCGCGCAGCGGTCCGCGTCGGGGTCGTTGGCCAGCACCAGGTCGGCGCCGGTCCGCGCGGCCAGCTCCAGCGCGAGGTCCATCGCGCCGGGCTCCTCCGGGTTGGGGAAGGCGACGGTCGGGAAGTCGGGGTCCGGCTCGGCCTGCTCGGCCACGGTCGCGGGCGCCTCGAACCCGGCCGCGGCGAAGGCCCTGGCCAGGGTGGCGCCGCCCACGCCGTGCAGCGGGGTGTACGCCACCCGCAGCCCGCGGGCCTCACCGATCGGCAGGGCGGTCAGCGCCTCCAGGTAGGCGGCCACGACGCCGTCGTCCAGGGTGGTCCAGCCCGGGTCGCCGGGGGAGCCCAGGGGGAGCTCGGAGACCGGCCCGGTGGCGTCGATGGCGGCGGAGATCTCCGCGTCGATCGGCGGCACGATCTGGGAGCCGTCCCCCCAGTAGACCTTGTAGCCGTTGTCCCGGGGCGGGTTGTGGCTGGCGGTGACCGTCACGCCCGCGTCCGCGCCGAGGTGGCGGACGGCGAAGGCCAGCACCGGGGTGGGCAGCGGGCCGGGCAGGAGCGAGGCGCGCAGCCCCGCCCCGGTGAGCACGGCCGCGGTGTCGTGGGCGAAGGCGTCGGACTTGTGCCGGGCGTCGTAGCCGATCACGACGTGCCGTCCCGGGCCGAGGACGCGGGCCAGGCCGGCGGCGGCGCGCATGACCGTCACCCGGTTCATCCGGTTGGGCCCGGCGCCCAGCTCGCCGCGGAGCCCGGCGGTCCCGAACTCCAGCCGGGAGCCGAACCGCTCGCGCAGCGCGTCGTCGTCACCGCCGTCCAGCAGGCCGGTCAGTTCCGCGCGGGTGTCGGGGTCGGGGTCCTGGGCCAGCCAGGATCGGGCGAGCCCTGCCAGGTCGCTGTTCATGCATCACCTCTCGGAGGCCGAGGCCGTGGGTGGTCGCCGGAGCCTGCCGCCGGCCCGTCCTACAGCCTGCCCACGACGCTGGCCAGCAGACCGCCCATGCGGGTGGCGGTGGCGCGGCCCACCTCCAGCACCTCCTCGTGGTTGAGCGGCTCGCCCACCAGCCCGGCGCCCGGGTTGGTGACCAGGGAGACGCCCAGCACCTCGGCGCCGCCCTCGCGCGCCGCGATCGCCTCCAGCACGGTGGACATGCCCACCATGTCGCCGCCGAGGATGCGGCACATGCGCACCTCGGCCGGGGTCTCGTACGTGGGGCCGCGGAAGGCCACGTAGACGCCCTCGGTCAGCGACGGGTCCACCTCGCGGGCCAGCGCGCGCAGGCGCGGGCTGTAGACGTCGGTGAGGTCGACGAAGGTGGCGCCGGTGATCGGGCTGGCACCGGTCAGGTTGATGTGGTCACTGATCAGCACCGCCTCGCCGACCTCCTGGGTCTCCGGGCGCAGCCCCCCGGCGGCGTTGGTCAGCACGATCGTGCCCGCCCCGGCCCTGATCGCGGTCCGCACCCCGTGCACCACGGGGTCCACCCCGCGGCCCTCGTAGAGGTGGGTACGCCCGAGGAAGATCAGCACGTTCCTGCCCGCCGGGGTCCGTACGGCGCGGATCCGGCCCGCGTGCCCCTGCACGGCGGGCGGCAGGAAGCCGGGCAGGTCGGTCACGGGGATCTCGGCGACGGTCTCGCCGATCGCGTCGGCGGCCGGAACCCAGCCGGAGCCCATCACGAGCGCGACGTCGAAGGAGTCCACTCCGACGGCGCCTCTCAGCGCGTCCGCGGCGTCCGTGGCGAGGGCGTAGGGGTCGTTGGTCACCTCACCGAGCGTACCGGTCACCGCCGCGGGCGGCGGGCGTCAGCCTCCCAGGGAGGTGCAGGGCCGGCCGCGCAGACCCCTGACGTAGTCGTCCGGGGCGCCCGCGCGCTCGGCGGCCTCGGCCAGGATGCCGAGGTAGCGGGCCGAGGGCAGGCCGCCCTCGTAGCCGTCCAGCACGTAGAACCACGCCAGGACCTCGCCCTCCAGGGTCTGCACCCGGAGTTTGACCTTGTGGTACAGGCCGCGCGCCGCGCCCTCCCACTGGTCGAGGGAGCTCTCGTCCCATTCGGGCACGTCGTACAGGACGACGAAGACCTGGTCGGCCGGGTCCTCGACGATGGAGGCCAGCGCGCCCTCCCAGCCGAGGTCGTTCCCGCCGAAGGTCAGGCGCCAGCCCTGGAGCCAGCCCGTCCCCCTGATCGGGGAGTGAGGGGCCCGCTGGGCCATCTGCTTGGGGTCCATGTTGCTGCCGTAAGCGGCGTAGACAGGCACGGTGCCCAACACTAATCGAAGATCGGCCGGACGATCGCCCGGCGGGGAAGGCGCGCCGACATCCCCGTGTGGCGCGGGGTTTCCGGGGGCTTTCGCGATTGGACGGGACGCGGAGCGACGGTCGCTCCCGTCATGCGGGAGAATGGTACATGTGACGAGGATAGTGATCATCGGTGGCGGTCCCGGCGGATACGAGGCGGCGCTGGTGGCGGCCCAACTGGGGGCGCGGGTCACCGTGGTCGAGCAGGACGGCCCCGGCGGGGCGTGCGTGCTCACCGACTGCGTGCCGTCCAAGACGCTGATCGCCACCTCCGTGCGCAAGCAGGCGCTCCTGGACGCCAGCATGCTCGGGGTGCACTACACCGGTGGCCCCGACGGCGACGTCGGCGGCGTCATCGCCGACATGCCGCTGGTCAACAGGCGCGTCAAGGAGCTGGCCCGCGCGCAGTCCGCCGACATCGCCGCCCGGCTGGCCGCCGAGGGCGTCGAGGTGGTCACCGCCCCCGGGCGGCTGGTCGACCCGCAGGTGGTCAGGGCCGGGGACCGGACGATCCGGGCGGACGTCGTCATCGTCGCGACCGGCGCGACCCCCCGCATCCTGCCCGGCGCCGAGCCCGACGGCGAGCGCATCCTGACCTGGCGGCAGCTGTACGACCTGGAGGAGCTGCCCGAGCACCTCATCGTGGTCGGCTCCGGCGTCACCGGCGCGGAGTTCGCGGGCGCCTACCGCTCGCTGGGCTCGGAGGTCACCCTCGTCTCCTCCCGCGACCGCATGATGCCCAACGAGGACGCCGACGCCGCCGAGGTCCTCGAAGAGGTCTACCGCCGCCGCGGCATGAACGTCATGGGCCGCTCCCGCGCCGAGTCCGTCAAGCGCACCGCCGACGGCGTGGTCGTCACCCTGGAGGACGGCCGCACCGCCGAGGGCACCCACTGCCTGATGACGGTCGGCATGGTCCCCAACACCGCGGGGATCGGCCTGGAGGAGGCCGGGGTCACCCTCGCCCCCGGCGGGTTCGTCCAGGTGGACAAGGTCTCGCGCACCTCCGCGCCCGGTGTCTACGCGGCCGGGGACTGCACCGGGGTGCTGATGCTCGCCTCGGTGGCCGCCATGCAGGGCCGGATCGCCGTCTGGCACGCCCTGGGCGAGGCCGTGCAGCCGCTCCGCCTGGCCACGGTGGCCTCCGCCATCTTCACCGACCCCGAGATCGCCGCCGTGGGCGTCGCCGAGAAGGCGGTCCGCGCCGGGGAGATCGAGGCCAACATCGTCAAGCTTCCGCTGGCCACCAACGCCCGCGCCAAGATGCAGGGCTTCAACGACGGCTTCGTGAAGCTGTTCTGCCGCCCGCACACCGGCATCATCCTGGGCGGCGTCGTGGTCGCCCCCCGGGCCTCGGAGCTGATCCTCGCGGTGTCGGTGGCCGTCCAGCAGCGGCTGACCGTCGACCAGCTCGCCCACACGTTCGCGGTCTACCCCTCCCTGTCCGGCTCCGTCACCGAGGCGGCCCGCCGCCTGATGCAGCCGATGACCCCCAGCGGCATCTGACCGCTCCGGGCCCCCGCCCCCGGCGGACCTTCCGGCCGGGGGCGGGGGAGGGGTCAGCGGACCTTGGGCCGCAGGCGGTTCAGCGCGTTCCGGCCGTCCTGGACGGCCTGGGCCACGAAGTGCAGCTCCTCCTGGCGCCTGGCGATCGACAGGGCCTGCTTGGCGGCCTCGTACGCGTCCAGGGCGTGCCGCCAGTCGCGGTCGGCGGTCATCCCGCCGCGCCCGCCGAGCTGGAACTCGTAGTCGAGCTGGTCGATCTCCTCGCCCAGCCGGGTGATGTCCTCCTCGGCGCCGTGGCGCATCAGCGCGAACCGCTGGGCCCGCCGGGTGCGTCCCTGGGCGCTGATCCCCCAGGCCACCACGGTCAGTGCCAGGCCCACCGCGCTGACCACGACCATGATCAGGCCCACCGACGCGCCACCGCCCCGGGCGGCGGCGGCCGACGGGGAGTCCGACGGCTCGCCGGAGAAGATGCCGAGGTCGGGAACTGTGATCGGCGTCGAGGGGTCCAGGCCCGTGGGGGTGCCCTTGGAGCCGGTGAGGTCGGCGTCGTCGGCCTGGACGAAGGACGCGCCCTCGACCAGCGCCCCGGTGAAGTCGGCGCCGTCCAGCTCGGCCTGGGTGAAGGTGACCTCTCTGAGGTCGGCGTCCTTGAGGGTGGCGTTGCGCAGGTTCGCCTGACCCATCTTGGCCTCGTGCATCTTGGCCCGGGTGAAGTCGGCCTTGCGCCCCTTGAGCTGGCCGGGGGTGCTCTCCTCCAGGTCGGCGTCGATCAGCTTGGCGTTGGTGAAGTCCGCCTGGGTCAGCTCGGCCCTGGTCAGCGCCACCCTCGACAGGTCCGCGTGCGGGAAGTACGCCTGCCCCGCCTCGGCGTCGACCATGACCGCGTCCCGCAGGTCGGCGTGGTCGGCGTGCATCTGCCCCAGGGCGGCCTCGGTGAGGTCGGCCCTGCGCAGGTCGGCGTACTTCAGCGTGGCCTGGGTCAGGTCGGCCTGCTTGAGCGAGGCGCCGTGCAGGATCGCGCCGGTGAGGTCCTTCTGGGTCAGGTCCACCCCGTCCAGCTTCGCCTTGGTCAGGTCGGCGCAGCGCAGGTTCGCCGGGAGCCTGGCGCCCTCGGTGAAGTCCCTGCCGCGCAGGTTCGCGCCCTCACCGGGCCGGCACGGCCCGGTCGCGGCCTGGACGGGAGAGAACAGTGTCCCCGACAGCGCGATGATCGCGACGATGAGAGCCAGGGGGATGGAACGACGCACGGGAGCCTCCTTCAAAGCAGTCCCGATGGTGTCAGCGGATCATTGCATCCCGCTAGACGGCCGCTTGCATCGTCCTCCGGACGCCACCCGCCGGTGCTCCCCGGATCCCCGGCAGGGACGCGGGCGCGGCCGGTGGCGTGCCGTCCACCGTGAACCGGACCGGCGCCGCCGCCGGGAGCTCTGCGGAGGGATGGCCGCACGCCCGACCGACACGGTCGGTATCGTCGGGGCATGACCGACCACCGCGCGGTCGACGTGGACGGGATCCGGCTCGCGTACCGGGTGTCCGGAGCCGTCGACGCCCCGCCGCTCGTCCTGCTGCACGCGCTGGGCAGGACCGCGGCCGACTGGGACGGCGTGGTGGCCGCCTTCGAGCCCCACTGGCGGGTCCACGCCCTGGACCTGCGCGGGCACGGGGACAGCGCCTGGCCCGGTGACTACTCCCTGGAACTCATGCGCGACGACGTGCTCGGATTCCTGGACGCCCTGGCGCTCGACCGGGTGACCCTGGTCGGGCACTCGCTGGGCGGGTTCGTGGCGTACCTGCTCGCCGAGGACCACCCCGAGCGGGTGGAGCGCCTGGTCCTGGAGGACGTCTCGGCGCCGCTGCCCCGGGAACGGACCGTGCCGGTCAGGCCGGACGGGGCACTGCCCTTCGACTGGGCGATGGTGCTCGCCGTCAAGAAGCAGATCGACGATCCCGACCCGGTGTGGTCGGACCGGCTCGGCCGGATCACCTCGCCGACCCTCATCGTGGCGGGCGGGTCGCTGAGCCACGTGCCGCAGGACCTGATCGCGGAGATGGCGCGGCGGATCCCCGACGCCCGCGTCGTCACCGTCGAGGCCGGGCACCTGGTGCACGACGTCCGGCCCCGGGAGTTCACCGACGCGGTCCTGGCGTTCCTGCGGCCGTGAACACCCCCCTCGCCGCCGTGACGCAGATCGCCGTCCCGTTCCTCTGGCTCGGGATGGTGCTGGCCATCTCGTTCCTGGAGGCGCCGCTGAAGTTCCGCGCGCCCGGCATCACCGTGCCGCTCGGGCTCGGCATCGGCCGCCTGGTCTTCCGGGCGCTCAACGTCGCGGAACTCGTCCTGGCCGTCGTCCTCACCCTGGCACTGCTCCTCGGCGCGGGCGGCCTCGCCCTCGGAGACGTCGCGACGACGGTGCTCATCGCCCTCTGGGTGCTGCTGGTCGTCCAGGTGACGGTGCTGCGGCCTCGCCTGGACCGCCGCGCCCGGCAGATCATCGAGGGCGGGAACCCGCCGCGCTCGCACCATCACCTGCTCTACATCGCGGCCGAATGCCTCAAGGTCGTGCTGCTGGTCACGCTCGGCGTCCTGCTCGCCTCCCGGCTCCTGCCGTGACGCCCGCCGGGTGACGCCGGCGGGTCACCGCACGGCCCGCCACGCGGGCTCGCGGGGTGGATCACCACGCAGGCGGACGCGCGCTCAGCCTGCAGGCGGACGACGGGCGCCGTCGTGACGGCCGACCATGGAGCCTGCTCACCACAGGCTCTCGTAAGGACACGAACATGCTCAAGAAGTCTCTGCCGGCCGCGCTGGCGGCGGCCCTCGCCGCTCTCACCCTGGCCCCCGCCGCCCCCGCCGCGGCCGTCGCGGAGCCAACGATCGAGGTCCGCCTCGGGCACAGCTCGACCCTGAAACAGTCGAACAGCAAGTTCACCTGCCCCGCGAACGAGGTGCTGATCGGCCGCGCGCACCGTGGCGACGAGAACGGCGACACCACGTTCCGGTGCGGGCGTATCTTCATCGACAACGTCCAGGTCACGGTGCTCAAGCTGGACTTCTGGGGCACCGTGAAGGATGAGAACGAGCACGACTACCGTGCCCCGGAGAACCGGGCCATCGTCGGGATCCGGCACGACGGGGACGAGAACGGCGACACCGTCTACTACAGCGGTGCGCTGTACCTGCAGAGCAAGCCGGTGCAGATCCACGCCAGGCAGCTGGGGGACTGGGTCAGGGAGAACAACCACGACTCGATGGCCGGCGCCGGCCAGGTGATGACCGGCCGCAAGCACAGCGGGGACGAGAACGGCTGGACCCAGTACGAGTACGGCTGGGTCTCCTACAGCGGCTGATCGCGCAGCCGGGCGGCGATCCGTCCCGCGGGGGACGCCGCCACCCGGCCCCGATCCCCCGCGAAGGTCAATGCCACTCCCGGGGGCGGGAGGCGGAACGGTCGAGGTCCAGGTCGTCGTGCGTCCGTACGGCGAAGCCGCCCGGGGGGAGGGTGACGCCCTCCACCTTCTGCTCCTCGTCGCCGTGGTTGACGGCGAAGAACCAGTCGCCGCGGCGGACGAGTTCCACGGGGGCGGGGGTCAGGCCCAGCAGGCGGGCGTAGGCGTCGTCGGACAGGCGGGTGGAGACGTACAGGGCCGTGCCGGAGCCGTGGGAGTGGCGGGTGATCGCGGGCTGTCCGTCGAGGGGGGTGCCGGAGGCGTGCGCGCCGGTGTAGACGGCCAGCGCCTCGGCGCCCTCGAGGTGGACGTGCTCGCTCCAGAACGTGCCGGTCTCCCCCCGGGGACCCGGGAAGGTCGCCGTGTGGTCGTCCGGGGCGTCCGGGGCGTCCGGGGCGTTCAGGGCGTCGGGGGCCGAGAGCGTGAGGGCGACGTCGGGCGGGAGGGGGTGGAACTCCTCGACCCTGATGCCGAGGAGGTCGCGGAGGGCGCCGGGGTAGCCGCCGAGGCGGACGCGGGCGTGCTCGTCGGCGACGCCGCTGAGGTAGGAGACCACGAGCGTGCCGCCGTCGGCGACGTAGCGGCGCAGGTTGTCGGCGTCGGCGTCGGAGACGAGGTACAGGGCCGGGACGAGCACGAGCGGGTACGCCGACAGGTCGGCCGAGGGGTGCACCAGGTCTGCGGTGACGCCGTGCCGGTAGAGCACCCGGTGGGCCTGGCGTACCGCGTCGGTGTAGGCGATCTCGGACGACGGCAGGCCGGGTGCCTGCAGGGCCCAGTTCGCCTCGGAGTCCACCAGGATCGCGGCCCCGGCCTCGACCGGGGCGGCGCAGGCGTCCACCAGGGTCGGCAGCAGCGCGCCCAGCTCGCAGATCTCCTCGAAGATCCGTGAGTCGGGCCCGGCGTGCGGCACCATGCCCCCGTGCCAGAGCTCCGCACCGCCCCGCGAGGCCCGCCACTGGAAGAACATCGCCCCCCGCGAACCCCGTGCCACGTGCGACAGGCTCAGCCGGGTGATCTCCCCGGGGCGTTTGGCGACCATCCGGGGGCCGGTGTAGGTGACCACGGCCTGTTCCATCAGCAGCCAGGGCTTCCCGGAGGCCCAGCCCCGGGCCAGGTCGGCGGCGAACGCGGTCTCGGCCGGGGGGTCGGCCGAGGGGTAGTGATCGATCGCCACCACGTCGACCTCGTCGGCCCAGTGCCGGTGGTTCACCGGCACCCAGTCGCCGAGGACGAAGTTCGTGGTGACCGGGATGTCCGGGGTGATGTCCCGCAGGACGGCCTTCTGGTCACGGAAGTGGTCGAGCATCGCGTCGGAGACGAACCGCCGGAAGTCGAGCACCTGGGAGGGGTTGGGCAGGTACTGGGTGGCGCGGGGCGGGGTGATCTGCTCCCAGGCCGAGTAGTGCTGGCTCCAGAACGAGGTGGTCCAGGCGTCGTTCAGCGCCTTCAGGGTGCCGTGCCGCTCCCGCAGCCAGACCCGGAAGGCGTCCGCGGCGTGGTCGCAGTGGCAGACGGTGCCGTACTCGTTGTGCACGTGCCACATGGCCAGCGCGGGATGGTCGAAGTAGCGCTCGGCGAGGGCGTCGGCGATCCGCAGGCAGGCGTCCCGGTAGGCGGGGGCGTGCACGCAGTAGGTGTCGCGGCTCCCGTGGGTCAGGCGGGTGCCGTCGGCGGTGACGGTGAGGGCGTCGGGGTGGGCCAGGCCGAACCAGGGCGGCGGCGAGGCGGTGGGGGTGGCGAGGTTGACGGCGATCCCGCCCTCGTGCAGCAGGTCGAGGACGCGGTCGAGCCAGCCGAAGTCGTGGACCCCGGGCAGGGGCTCCAGCCGGGCCCAGGAGAACACTCCGACGCTGACCAGGTTGACCCCGGCCCGCCGCATCAGCGCGACGTCCTCCTCCCAGACCTCCTCGGGCCACTGCTCGGGGTTGTAGTCCCCGCCGTAGTACAGCCCGCCGGTCCGTCCAGGCCAGTCCACGCTCGCCCCTTTGTTTGGATGCAAACTAAACTAATTATCACGGGTCACCGGTTCCGTTCAAGAGCCGGATCGCTCGTCCTCTCCGGTCCGGGCGCCCGGCGGACCGGACCGCGGGGCGTGCCCCGCCATTGACGTTTGTTGGTTTGGACGTAAAACTAATTCCGCAGCCGCACGTCGAGCTCTGGAGTTCCCATGCCCTACCGTCCCCCGCTGGTCGCGCACGAGTACTTCGTCGCGGATCCGCCGGAGCTGCCCGTCCGCTCGCACGGCGAGGAGGGACTGTCGGCGCTGATCTCGGCGGAGCCGGTGGCCTCCGACGAGGCCGGGGTGATCCTCAAGGCGGTGACCACCGCCGAGGAGACGCTCCTGGTGCAGGTCGGTGTGGCGGGCGAGGGCGTGATCCGGGTCAGGCTGGGCCAGGACGCGGACGCGCGGACCCGGTCGGCCCCGGCGATCTCCATGGTCACGCCGGGTGAGTTCGCCGGGGCCCGGGTGGAGAACCGGGACGGGACGATCCTGCTCGACGCGGGCTCGCTCCGCGCGGAGATCACCCTGTCGCCCTGGCACCTGAGGTTCACCGACGCGAGCGGGGCGCCGCTGCTGGAGCAGGACCGGGGGCACACCGACATCAGCGGCCGGCTGCGCACGCTGCCGTTCGGCCGCTCGGCCTCGGGCGGGACGGTGGCCGGCTACCACGAGAGCTTCGTGGCCGGGGCCGACGAGGCGTTCACCGGGTTCGGCGAGTCGTTCACCCGGCTCGACAAGCGTGGCCAGCGCCCCCTGATGTGGAACTTCGACGCGTTCGGCGCCGAGTCGCAGCGGGCGTACAAGAACGTGCCGTTCTACCTGTCCAGCAGGGGCTACGGCGTGCTGGTGGACAGCGGGGCGCCGGTGGAGTTCGACGTGTGCCAGACCACGCACAGCTGCGTGCAGATCGTGGTGCCGGACGACCTCATCGACTACTACGTGATCGCCGGTCCCACCCCGCCGGAGGTGCTCGGCCGGTTCGACCTGCTGACCTGCGCGCCGCAGCTCCCGCCCAAGTGGGCGTTCGGCACCTGGATCTCCTCGGGGTTCTTCGTCGACACCCAGGAGCGGGTGATGAACAGGGCGCGCACGATCCGCGAGCGCGGCATTCCCTGCGACGTGCTGCACCTGGACACCTACTGGCAGACCGACGGCCACTGGTCCGACCTGCGCTGGGACGCCGGCGGCTTCCCCGACCCCGCGGGCATGCTGGCCGAGCTGGACGCCATGGGCTTCAAGGTCTGCCTGTGGATGAACCCCTACGTCTCCCACCTCAGCCCGGCCTTCCCCGAGGCCGCCGAGAACGGATTTTTCCTGAAAAATCCGGATGGTGAGGTGTACGTCGCGGACTGCTGGCACGGCTCGTACCCGGCCTGCGGCATCGTCGACTTCACCTCGCCCGCCGCCGTCGAGTGGTTCAAGGGGCTGCTCCGCCCGCTGCTGGAGCAGGGTGTGCAGGTCTTCAAGACCGACTTCGCCGAGGGCGTGCCGCACGACGCCGTGGCGGCCAACGGCATGTCCGGCACCGACCTGCACAACGTCTACACGCTGCTGTTCAACGACGTCGTCTCGGAGGTGACCCGCGAGGTCACCGGGCACGGCATGGTCTGGGCGCGCTCGTCGTACCTGGGCGGGCAGCGGCACGCGGCGCAGTGGAGCGGCGACACCTACACCAGCTACCCGGCCATGGCCAGCACGCTGCGCGGCGGGCTGGCGCACGGCCTGTCCGGCATCCCGTTCTGGAGCCACGACGCCGGGGGGTTCACCGGCCGTCCCACCGACGACCTGTACGTCCGCTGGACCCAGTTCGGCGCCCTGTCCCCGCTGCTGCGCCTGCACGGCACCACCAGCCGGGAGCCGTGGGAGTTCCCCGAGGTGGAGGCCGAGGCGGTGGAGGCGCTGAGGCTGCGCTACCGGCTCATGCCGTACATCTACAGCGCGGCCGTGGAGGCCGCCAGGACCGGGGCGCCGATGATGCGGGCGCTGTGCGTCGACCACCCCGACGACCCGGTGGCCTGGCAGGCCGACCTGGAGTACCTGCTCGGCCGCGACCTGCTGGTGGCGCCGATGACCTCGCCCGAGCAGGTCAGGAAGGTCTACCTGCCCGCGGGCGAGTGGGTCGACCACTGGACCGGCGAGGTGCTGACCGGCGGCCGGTACGTCACGGCCGCCACTCCGCTGGACCGCATCCCGCTGTACGCGCGGCACGGCGCGATCGTCCCCGTCCTCGCCGACCCGGGCGGGACCGTCGGCGAGGGGCCGTTCGGGGAGATCACCCTGGTCGCGTACGGCGTCGGACAGGGCCGCACCACCGTCTCCGACCTCGACGGGGACACCGTGATCATCTCCGTCCCGGACGGGGAGGGCCTGCGGGTGACCGTCTCGGGGAGCGCGCGGATCGCGGGCGTCGAATTCGTGGGGACCGACGTCCCGGTCGTCATCACCACCACCTAGGAGAAGAACCATGCTCAACCTGAGAGCGGGTGTCGCCGTCGTGGCGGCGGTCGTGGCGCTGGCCGCCTGCGGCGGCACCGAGCCCGCGGCGCAGTCACCCGCCGCGGACGGTCCCCGCGTCCTGAAGCTCTGGCACTACGAGGCCGCCGACAGCGCGATGGGCAAGGCCTGGACCGAGGCCGTCAAGCAGTTCGAGGCGTCCCACCCCGGGGTGACGGTGAAGTTCGAGGAGAAGGCGTTCGAGCAGATCCGCCAGTCCGCGGGCATGATCCTCAACTCGGACGAGGCCCCGGACGTGATGGAGTACAACAAGGGCAACGCCACGGCCGGGCTGCTGTCCAAGCAGGGGCTGCTCACCGACCTGACCCCCGAGGTGACCAGGCGCGGCTGGGACAAGCTGCTCAGCCCCTCGCTCCAGACCACCGCGAGGTACGACGAGCGCGGCGTCATGGGCTCGGGCAACTGGTACGGCGTCCCGAACTACGCCGAGTACGTGATGGTCTACTACAACAAGGACGCCTTCAAGAAGGCGGGCGTCGAGGTGCCCACCACCTTCGAGGAGTTCACCGAGGTCCTCGACACGTTCGCGAAGAAGGGCACCACCCCCATCGCGATGGGCGGCGCCGAGTACCCCGCGCAGCACATCTTCTACCAGCTCGCGCTGAGCAAGGCGCAGCGGCCCTGGGTGGACGCCTTCCAGCTCTACAAGGGCAAGGTCGACTTCAAGGGGCCGGAGTTCACCTACGCGGCCGACACCTTCGCCGACTGGGTGAAGAAGGGCTACATCGGCAAGGACTCCGCCGCGGTCAAGGCCGAGGACATGGGCGTGTCCTTCATCGGCGGCAAGTACCCGATCCTGATCTCCGGCAGCTGGTGGTACGGCCGCTTCGTCAGCGACGTCAAGGACTTCGAGTGGGGCTCGTTCCTCTGGCCGGGCGGCACGATGAGCGCCGGGTCCAGCGGCAACGTCTGGGTCGTCCCCGAGAACGCCAAGAACAAGGACCTCGCCTACGACTTCATCGACATCACGATGAAGAAGGAGATCCAGAACCTGCTGGGCAACTCCGGCGGCATCCCGGTGGCGGCCGACACGGCCGCGATCACCGACGCCAAGAGCAAGGAGCTGATCGAGAACTTCAACACGCTCTCGTCCTCCGACCGGCTGGCGTTCTACCCGGACTGGCCGGCCCCCGGCTACTACGACGTGCTCGTGTCCGGGCTGCAGAACCTCATCAACGGGTCCAAGTCCTCCGCCGAGGTCCTGGACGAGCTCGCCGCGCCGTACCAGGAGAACCTCGCCGACCTCGGCAACTGAGCACGCCCCCGACCGCGTGGCCCGGCCACGACCGAGCACGACCGGCCCGCGCGGCCCGGCGACGTACGGGGTCCCGTACGTGTGGAGACACAGAGAGGAGACCTCCGATGCAGAGGTCTCGTGACCGCGGGTACCTGGTGTTCCTGCTGCCCGGTGCCCTGCTGTTCACCGCGGTCGTCGCGGTGCCGTTCCTGATGAACGTCGGGATCGGCTTCACCCGGTGGCAGGGGATCGGCGATCCCCGGTGGATCGGGCTGGACAACTACTCCCGGCTGCTGGCCGACGCGCGGTTCTGGACCTCCTTCCGCAACAACGTCGCGCTGATCGTCGCGATGGCGATCGTCCCGACGATCGTCGGGCTGGTCCTGGCGGCCACGCTCTTCGACCACGTGGGCAGGAGGTTCGGCCCCCGCACGGCCGGGGCGCTGCGGGCCGCGTACTACCTGCCGCAGGTGCTGCCGGTCGCGGTCGCCGGCATCGTCTGGGGCTGGATCATGCACCCGCGCTTCGGGGCGCTGAACGAGTTCCTCGCCCTGCTGGGGATGGAGCCGAGGAACTGGCTCGGCGACCCGGACTGGGCGCTGCCGAGCGTCATGGCCATCATGGTGTGGTTCCAGATCGGCTACCCGGTGGTCATCTTCATGGCCGGGCTGCAGCGGGTGGACCCCGCGCTGTACGAGGCCGCGGAGATGGACGGCGCGTCATGGTGGCGGCGGTTCTGGCACATCACGATCCCGCAGATCCGGCCGGAGATCTACGTGGTCCTGCTGACCTGCACGATCGCCGCCCTCAAGGTCTTCGGGCCGATCTTCGTGCTGACCCGGGGCGGCCCGGGCGGGGCCACGCTGGTGCCGTCCTACTTCAGCTACCAGAACTTCTTCGAGAAGGCCAACGTCGGATACGGCTCGGCGATCGCCACCGTGCTCACCCTGGTGATCATCGTGGTGACGGTGTTGTTCCTCCGGGTTCAGGACAGGGAAGCATGATCCGGAAATACTCGGTCCTGGCCGCGCTGGTCGTGCTGGCCGTCGTGATGCTGGTGCCGTTCGCCATCGTCACGCTCAACGCGGTGAAGTCCCCGGCCGAATACTCCGCGGGCGGCCCGCTGAGCCTGCCCGGCTCGCTGTACCTCGACGGGATCGTCGAGTTCTGGAACCGGGTCGACTTCGGCGGCAAGCTCTGGAACAGCCTGCTGATCAGCGGCTCGGTGGCCGTGCTGGCCACCGTGCTGTCGGTGTTCAACGCGTACGCGATCGGCATCGGCAGGGTGCGCGGCCGGATGTGGATCCTGGTGCTGTTCCTGGTGGCCAACACGCTCCCGCAGGAGGCACTGGTCTACCCGCTGTACTACCTGTCCAAGCAGGTGGGCCTGTACGACACCCGGCTCGGGATGATCATCATCTTCACGGTGATCCAGAGCGCGTTCGGCACCTACCTGCTCTCCTCGGTGCTCGGCCGCTTCCCGCGCGAGATCCTGGAGGCCGCGGCCCTGGACGGGGCGGGCAAGTGGCGGGCCCTGTGGCGGGTCGTCGTGCCGATCAGCTCACCGACGCTGAGCGTGCTGCTCGTCTTCTTCTTCATCTGGACCTGGAACGAGTTCTTCCTGCCGCTGATCTTCCTCATCTCCAACGAGAACCAGACCGTCCCGGTCGCGCTGGGCGTCCTGCAGGGGGACAAGATGATGGACGCGACGATGTCCAGCGCCTCGGCGCTGCTCGGCATCCTCCCGGCCGTCGTCTTCTTCCTCATCTTCCAACGCACCCTGACCCGCGGCGTGACCGTGGGCGCCGTGAAGTGACCCCGCGCTTTCCGCGGCCTTCCCGATCCTCGAAGGCCCCGATCCTCGAAGGCCCCGATCCTCGAAGGCCCCGATCCTCGAAAGGCCCCGGGCCCGCAGAAGCCCTCCCCGGACCCGAGGGGCCTTTTCGGCCCCGTGAGAAGCCCTCCCGACCCCTACCGGGCCCTCCCGGCCCATGTGAGCCTCCCGGCCCATGCGAGCCCTCCCCCCTTCGACTCCCCCTGACCTGGAGGCGAAATGTCCCTGTCGACCAAGGCCGTCGCGGCCGTCGCCGCGGCGGCCCTGACCCTGGGGCTGTGCGCGGCACCCGCCCGCGCGGCCTACGAGCACCCCTTCCGTGACCCCTCGCTCCCGCTGTCCCAGCGCGTGGACGACCTCCTCGGCCGCCTGACCCGGGCCGAGAAGATCTCCTGGCTCCACCAGTACCAGCCGGCCGTGGAGCGGCTCGGCATCGGGCTGTTCAAGACCGGCACCGAGGCGCTGCACGGCGTCGCCTGGTCCACCGACATCGACGACGGCGGCAACGTGGTGACCGCCAAGGGCACGGTCTTCCCGCAGGCCGTGGGCCTGGCCAGCACCTGGGACCCGGCTCTGATCAAGAAGGTCGGCACGGCCGTCGGCGAGGAGGCCAGGGGCTACCACTCCGAGAACCCCCGCGTGTGGGGCCTGCAGCTGTGGGCGCCCGTGGTCAACCTGCTCCGCGACCCCCGCTGGGGCCGCAACGAGGAGGGCTACTCCGAGGACCCGCTGCTCACCGGCGCGATCTCCACCGCGTACGGCTCGGGCATCCAGGGCGACGACCCCGACCACCTGCGGGCGGCGCCGGTGCTCAAGCACTTCATGGCCAACAACAACGAGATCCGCCGCGACACGACCTCCTCCAGCCTGCGCCCGCGCGTGCTCAACGAGTACGAGATCCCGGCCTTCAGGACGGCGCTGGAGGCCGGGGCGGCCACCGGCGTCATGACGGCCTACAACCTGGTCAACGGGCGGCCCGCCACGGTCACCGACCTCACCTCCACGGTCGACACCTGGAGCGACCGGCGGCTGTTCAACGTCTCCGACGCCGGAGGCCCGAACAACCTCGTCGGCTCCCAGCGCTACTTCGCCACCCGGGCCGAGGCCGCCGCCGCCATCGTCAAGGCGGGGGTGTCGAGCTTCACCGTCGACAACACCGACGGGGCCCCGACGGCGGCCGCGGTCGGCGAGGCGCTCGCGCAGGGACTGCTCACCGAGGCCGACCTCGACGAGGCCGTCCGCGACATCCTGCACATCCGGTTCCGGCTCGGCGAGTTCGACCCGGACGGGGGACCGTACGGGAAGATCACCAAGGAGGTGGTCGACAGCCCGGCGCACCGCGCGCTGGCCCGGAGGACCGCCGCCGAGGCGGCGGTGCTGCTGAAGAACTCCTCCGCGGCGCTGCCGATCTCCCCCGGCAAGAAGGTCGCGGTGGTCGGCCCGCTGGCCGACACCCTCTACACCGACTGGTACTCGGGCTCGCTCCCGTACCGCGTCACCCCGCTCGACGGCATCAGGAAGCGGGCCGCGAGCACCGTCTCGGCCGAGGGCGTCGACCGGATCGCCCTGAAGTCCGGCGGCAGGTACCTCACCGCGGGCACCGGCGCGGGCGCCGACCTGAGGCTCTCGTCCACCACGGCCGGGGCCACCGAGCAGTTCGACGTCTTCGACTGGGGGCAGGGCGTCGTCACCCTGCGCAGCGTCGCCAACGGCAGGTACGTCAGCCGGGCGAACTGGTCCACCCTGGTCAACAGCCAGGAGCAGCCCACCGGCTGGTTCGTGCAGGAGCAGTTCAAACTGGAGGCCCAGGCCGACGGCACGACGCTGCTGCGCTACGCCGGGTACGAGACCGCCCAGGACTGGTTCGGCCCGAACGTCTACGTCAAGGCCGCCGCCGACGGCACGCTCTCGCTGAGCGTCGCCGCGGACGCCACCCGCTTCGAGACCGAGACCGTGCGCAGCGGCGTCGACGAGGCCGTCGCGGCGGCGAAGATGGCCGACGTCGCGGTGGTCGTGGTCGGCAGCATGCCGTTCATCAACGGCCGCGAGGACCACGACCGGACCGACCTCGGCCTCGCCGAGGGACAGCGCGAGCTCGTCGAGGCGGTCCACGCCGCCAACCCGAACACGGTCGTGATCCTGGAGAACAGCTACCCGACCACGATCGACGCCCTCCAGCGGAAGGTCCCGGCGATCCTGTGGACCACCCACGCCGGAGCCGAGACCGGTCACGCCCTGGCCGATCTGCTCTACGGCGACGCCAACCCGGCCGGCCGGCTCACCCAGACCTGGCCGAAGGAGAGCACGCCCCTGCCCGACATCCTCGACTACGACATCATCAAGACCCGCGCGACCTACCTGTACTCCACGGCCGACCCGCTGTACGCCTTCGGGCACGGCCTGAGCTACACCACCTTCGGCTACCAGGGCCTCAAGGTCGTCCCCCGGGGCGACGGGCACGAGGTGAGCGTCCGGGTGACCAACACCGGCACCCGGGCGGGTGACGAGGTCGTGCAGCTCTACACCCACCAGCACGCCTCCCGGGTGGAGCAGCCCGTCAAGCAGCTGCGCGGCTTCCAGCGGGTGCACCTGGCCCCCGGACAGACCAGGACCGTGACGTTCCCGCTCAGGACCGCCGACCTGGCCCTGTGGGACGTGACGCGGGGCCGCTTCGCCGTGGAGACCTCCACCCACGACGTCATGGTCGGCTCGTCGTCGGAGAGGATCCGGCAGCGGGCGACCGTACGGGTGACGGGCGAGCGCATCGGTGCCCGCGACCTCACCCGCGTCACCCGCGCCGCCGACTTCGACGACCACTCCGGGGCCGAGCTGGTCGACGAGACCAAGGTGCGCGGCGACGCGGTCGCGGCCTCGGCGGGGGAGTGGATCTCCTTCGAGGACGTGGACTCCGGCTCCGGGGTCACCGGCGTCCGGCTCGGGGTCGCGGCCACCGCGGCCTCCTCGGTCGAGGTCCGCCTCGGCTCGCCGACCGGCACCCTCGCCGGGACCGTGCCGGTGACCGCCACCGGCGGCGTGTACTCCTGGGCGACCGCGCAGGCCCCCGTCCAGGGCGTGCGGGGCCGCCAGGACGTCTACCTGGTCTTCAAGGGGGGACTGCGGATCAGGGACGTCACCTTCACCCGCTGACCGCCGGCGCGTCCCGGGTGCGGCCCGTTCTCCCGTCCCGGCGGGGGAGCGGGCCGCACCCGTCCCGGGGCCGGATGACCAGGGGTCCCGGGGGTAAGGGGGACGGCACGAGATCCCGCAGGGATGTCTCGGGTCACCGATCCGGCGGGACGCGCCGGATCGTCGCGGCCCGCCTGTTGCCTGGTTCTGGGAGGACGACCATGACGACCACTACCCGCCCCGCAGAGGCGTCCGGCCGGTTCGCCATCGGGGGCGACCTCAACGTCAACCGTCTCGGTTTCGGCAGCATGCAGCTCACCGGCGAGGGGGTGTGGGGGGAGCCGCGCGACCCGGAGGAGGCCGTCCGGGTCCTGCGCCGGGCCGTCGAGCTGGGCGTGACCCTCATCGACACCGCCGACTCCTACGGCCCGTTCGTGGCCGAGCGGCTCATCAGGAAGGCGCTGCACCCCTACCCCGACGAGCTGGTCATCGCGACCAAGGCGGGGCTGACCCGGCAGGGGCCCGGCCGGTGGCGTCCGGTCGGCCGTCCGGAGTACCTGCGCCAGCAGGCCGAGCTGAGCCTGCGCCACCTCGGCGTGGAACGGATCGACCTGTTCCAGCTGCACCGCATCGACCCCGCGGTGCCGGTCGCCGACCAGGTCGGGGAGCTCGCGCTCCTGCAGCAGGAGGGCAAGATCCGTCACATCGGTCTCAGCGAGGTGAGCGTCGAGGAGGTCGAGGAGGCGGGCAGGTCGGCGAGGATCGTCTCGGTACAGAACCTCTACAACCTCGCGCACCGCGACGCCGAGCCGCTGCTGGAGTACTGCGAGGCCAACGGCGTCGCCTTCATCCCCTGGTTCCCGCTGGCGACCGGCAGGCTGGCCGAGGCGGGCGGCCCGCTCGCCGAGGCGGCCGCCGGTCACGGGGCCTCGCCTTCGCAGCTCGCGCTGGCCTGGCTGCTGCGGCGCTCGCCGGTGATGCTGCCCATCCCGGGCACCTCGACGGTCGCGCACCTGGAGGACAACGTCACCGCCGCGACCGTCACGCTGACCGACGAGCAGTTCGAGGCGCTGTCCAGGGGGGCCTGACCCCCGGCCGCTTCCCGCTCCCTGCCCCGCTTCCCGTTCCCCGCCCCTGTCCTCGCCCCTGCCCCTGCCCCCCCTGACCCGGCTCGGCCGGGCCTGCTTCGTGAGCCCGCCCGGTTCCCTCGGGAGCCGGGCGTGCTCATCCTTTCCGCAGGTAGAAGCCGTTGTCGATGCTCACCGTGCGCCATCTCTGAAAAATCTTGATGAGATGACTTGCAACCTCGGCCGCCGATAACCTATAACTGAAGTAACAAGTTTCCGAGAAGGAAGGCTTGAGGAAACCTGCCAGGTTCACCGGAGGTGGTTACCGATGCTGCTCACGTCGATCGACCCGTTCGTGCAGGAGTTCGACCGCCGCTTCGACCGGCTCGCCCGCCAGGCCTTCGGCGGGTCCGAGGGCGCCGCGCGCGGGGCCATGCCGCTCGACGGGGTCCGCCGCAAGGACGACGTCCTGCTCAAGTTCGACCTGCCGGGCATCGACCCCGACTCCATCGAGGTGACCGTCGACCGGGGCGTGCTCACGGTGAGCGCCGGCCGCGAGGAGGAGTACGGCGAGGACGACCGCCTGTTCGTCCGCGAGCGCCCGATGGGCACCTTCACCCGGCGCGTCTACCTCTCCGAGCACCTCGACGCCGACAAGGTCGACGCGGCCTACTCCAACGGGGTGCTGGCGGTGCGCATCCCGGTCATCGAGCGGGCCAAGCCCCGCAAGGTCGAGATCCAGAAGGCCGAGAACGTGTCCGAGCAGAAGTCGATCAAGTCCTGAGGGCACTGGGCCTGAACGTGGAACCGGGCAGGGTGGACGGCCGGAACCCTCCGGCCCCACCCTTCCGCGTTTCAAGAGAGGGAACCATGATGGCCCGCCTGCCCTTCGACGACGAGCACGCCCCCCTGTACTCGGTCGGCCAGGTCGCCGACATGCTCAACGTCGAGCAGGCATTCCTGCGTCGTCTCGACGAGCACGATGTGGTCCGCCCGGCCCGTTCCAGCGGCGGCCAGCGCCGCTACACCCGTCACGAGATCGGTGATCTCCAGGACGCCATCCGGCTGGTCGGCGAGGGCATGACGCTCGCCGCGATCCGACGGATCTTCGCGCTCCAGCAGCAGGTCCGCGAGCTGGAGGAGGAACTGGCCAGGGAGCGGGAGGCACGCTCGGGGGGTTGACCCGGGGCCCGGCCACGCGCCGGGCCCACCCGGTCCCCGGGTCCCCGGGTTGTGACCGGCCGGGAAACCCGTGCGGGGCCCGCCATGATCCGCCCGCCGAGACCCGCCCGTCAGGGAGCGTCGGTCAAGGCCGGTCCGAGAGGCCCGTTCGACGAAAGCCGCTCAGCCCTTGATGGCCCCGATGATCACTCCCTTGGTGAGGTGCCGCTGGACGAACGGGTAGACGAACAGGATCGGCAGTAGCGCGACCACGACGATGGCCATCTGGATCGCCAGGCTCGGCGGCAGCGACTGGCCCGGGACCGTGCCGACGCCGGACTGGCCGACGACCAGGGACTGGCCCTGCAGCACGTACTGCCGCAGCACCACCTGCAGCGGCCACTTGGCGTTGTCGTTCAGGTAGAGGACGGCGTTGAAGAACGAGTTCCAGTAACCGACCGCGTAGAACAGCCCGATGACCGCGGTGACGCCCTTGGACATGGGCAGCACGATCTTCCGCAGGATGCTGAACTCGCTCGCGCCGTCGATGCGGGCGCTGTCGGAGACCTCCTCGGGGATGTTCATGAAGAACGCCCGCATCACCACCAGGTTGAAGGCGGTGACCGCGCCGGGCAGGATCAGCGCCCAGTACGTGTCGATCAGCCCCAGCGAGCTGACCAGCAGGTAGTTGGGGATCAGGCCCGGGCCGAACAGGAACGTCAGCAGCACCAGGAACAGCAGCGGCCGGTGCAGCAGCGAGCCGGGCCGCGACAGCCCGTAGGCGGCCAGCACGGTCACGGTCAGGCTGATCGCCGTGCCGACGAGGGTCACGCCCAGGCTGACCCCGACCGACCGCGTCACCACGCCCCCGGCGAACAGCTCCCGGTACGCGGCCAGCGAGAGCCCGCTCGGCTTGATGACCAGGCCGCCGGAGGCGGTCACCGCCTCCTGGGTGGACAGGCTGGTCAGCACGACCATGTAGATCGGGAAGAGCACCGAGGCGACGATGAGCGTCAGCAGGAGCCCCTTGAGGAGCCCGCCGACGCGGCTGGGCCGCTCGGCCCAGGGAGGAAGAGTCGTCATGATCGTTTGTAGATTCCCTGCTCGCCGAATCGGTGGGCGACCTTGTTGGCCACCAGGATCAGGATCAGTCCCACCAGCCCCTTCACCAGGCCGGCCGCGGCGCCGTAGCTCCACTCGCCGGTCAGCAGCGTGCGCCAGTACACGAAGGTGTCCAGCACCTCGGCCGCGTCCCGGCCGACCGCGTCGCGCTGCAGGAAGAACTGCTCGAAGCCGACGTTGAGCGCCTCGCCCAGGCGCAGGATCAGCAGCAGCACGATGACCGGGCGCAGGCCGGGCAGGGTGATGTGCCACATGCGCCGCCAGCGGCTCGCGCCGTCCACGGCCGCGGCCTCGTACAGGTTCTGGTTGATCGCGGCCAGCGCGGCCAGGAAGATGATCGTCCCCCAGCCGGCGTCCTTCCAGATCGTCTCCGCCGTGACCAGTGCGATGAAGGTGTCCGGGTTGGTCATCAGGTCGACGCCGTCGTAGCCGTTGTCGCGCAGCGTCTGCGACAGCAGGCCCGCCCCGCCGAACATCTGCTGGAAGAGCGTGACCACCAGCACCCACGAGAAGAAGTGCGGCATGTAGACGATGCCCTGGATGAACAGGCGCAGCCGGGGCCGCACCACGCTGTCCAGCAGGATGGCCAGCATGATCGGCACCGGGAAGTAGAAGATCAGCTGGAACGTGGTGATCGACAGGGTGTTGATCGTCGCGTCCCAGAAGCTGTCGTCGAACATCAGCCACTGGAAGTTGGTGAACCCCACCCAAGGGCTCTCGGCGACGCCCACGTACGGCGAGTAGCCCTGGAACGCGATCACGTTGCCGAGCAGCGGGACGTAGTGGAAGACGATCAGCAGGCCGACGGCGGGGAACGCCATCAGCAGCAGCTGCCAGTCACGTTTCAGCCGCGAGCGGAGCGGTTGCGGGCGCGTCCGTCTTGTCCTCGGGCCCCTTTTACGGACATCCTTGGAGGTGCCGGTGCCGGCGGGTGAGGTCAGGTCACCCGCCGGCCCGGTCTTCGTGTCGTCCCTAAGCACGGCCGTTTTCCTGCAGGACCTTCATGTAGAAGTCGCGGCCCTCGTTCCCGCCGTCCCGCTGCCACTCGGCGACGATCTGCTTGACGTCGCTCACCGGGCGCCGTCCGCGCATGATGTCGGTGAACTTGTCCTCGGTGGGCACCTGCAGGCCCGAGAGCTTCGACGGCCGCTGGATCCTGATCCCGTCGAAGGGGCCCTTCTCCAGGAAGGGGAAGGACGCGTTCTGCCACTCGACGTTGGCCTTGACCGCGTCAGGCCAGATCCAGTCCACGTACAGCGGGCGCCCGCCGAGGAAGCCGTAGGTGTAGGCGACCTCCTTGCGGCCCAGGTCGGTCGACTGCGGCACGTTCTTGTCGTCCCGGGTGAAGTGCTTGCCCTCCACGCCGAAGTTGGCCAGCTCGTACTCCTTGGTGCCGTACGGCGCCGCGCACCAGTTGAGGATGGAGAGGATCTCCGCCACCTTCTCCTTGGGCAGGCCCTTCTTCACGAAGGTGAAGATGCCGGCCGCGGTGCCGTGGTGCATGAGCGGCTTGCCGCCGTCGTGCGCGAAGACCGGGAAGGCGCCGATGTCGAAGGCGGGGTTCTTGGCGCGGTGCTGCTGCAGCAGTTCCTTCCAGGCGCCCAGGCCGTCGCGGTAGACGAGGATCTGCCCGGCCCCGATCAGGTCCTTTTCGTTGGAGCCCTTGCTGCTGACGACGCTGGGGTGGACCAGCCCGGCCTTGAAGACCTTCTGCATGAACTCCAGCATCAGCACGTACTCGGGCGTCTCGTACTTGTGCACGAGCTTGCCGCCCTCGTAGCGCCACTCCTGCGGGACGCGGAAGGTCGGCCACATCATCTCGTGGATGCTGCCGAACGCCCAGCGCTTGGCCTTGGCGTCGGTGATCTCCTTGCCCAGCTCGAACAGCTCGTCGGCGGACTTGGGGTTGGCGTTCCAGCCCTTGTCCTCGAAGATGTCCTTGCGGTAGAGCAGCGCGATCGGGTACGGCTCGGTCGGGAACGGCACCGCCATCAGCTTGTCGTTCCACACCGACCACTGCCACGCGGCCGTGGGCAGGTTGGCCAGCAGCGCGTACGGCTTGACCTTGTCGCCCTGCAGGTAGGGGGTCAGGTCCTCGAACGCCCTGTCGACGGCGGTGTTGAAGTCCGCCATCTTCTCGATCTCCCAGCTCGGGATGACCATGAGGTCGGGGACGTCGCCGGAGGCCAGGCGGGCGATCGCCTTGTCGGCGTAGACGGTGCCGTCGGTGATCTGGAACTCCACGGTGGAGCCGATGTCGGCGTTGACCGCCTGGAAGTAGGAGTTCTCCGACAGGCCGGGAGGGGGCGGGCCCCACAGCGGGGTCATGGCCTTGTACGTGCCGCCCTTGCCGGCCTTCTGGGTGAGCGCGGGGGCGGGGTCGGCCGGGTAGGAGGTGAAGCCGCCGCTGACGTCGGGGACGCCGGGCAGCGTGGAGACCGTGCCGGGCAGGTCGGGCTTGACGCCGGGGAAGGCGGTGTAGGTGGGGGTGAGGGTCGTCAGCTTGTCCGCCGCGGCGGCCTTCGCCCCGCCTCCGGCGCCGGGCCGGGGCCCTGCCGGTGCCGAGCACGCGCCCAGCAGTCCGCCGCCCGCGGTCATCGCGGCGGTGAGGCCCACCAGTCCGAGAAATCCGCGGCGGCTGGTCACGGCGCCCTTGGGAAGATCCTTCACGGGGCGCTCCCTTCGTTGTTCCGGGGTGGATCGGGGGTGTCGTGGGGAGAGGGTCCGGGGTAGAATTAGTTCGTCTGTTGACCAAACAAATTAGTCGAGGGTGGCCGCCGCCACAAGGGACCGCCGATCGCGGGCCACGGTGGAGCGATCACAGATTGGTGAACGATGGGGCATGATGGGGCCAGCCTGGCCGAGCGGGAGCGGGATTCACCTTGATCACATCAACGACCGACCCGCGGCCCGCCGACTTCGCCGACGTGCGGGCCACCAACCTCGCCGTGGTGCTGAGGTTCGTGCGCGGGAACGCGCCGTGCTCGCGGGCCGACATCGCGGCCTCCACCGGTCTGAACAAGGCGACCGTCTCCAGCCTGGTCGCCGACCTGATCGACCGCCGCCTGGTCCGGGAGACCGGCCTGACCGAGAACCGGGTCGGCCGCCCCGCCACGATGCTGGTGCTCGACGGCTCGCCGTACGCGGCGATCGGCATCGAGGTCAACGTCGACTACGTCACCGCGGTCGCGGTGGACCTGTCGGGGGAGAGGCTGCTGTCGTGGCGCAGGTCCTTCCCCGGCGCGGGCGGCACGGCCGGGCAGGCCATGGCCACCGTGGCCGGGATCGTCCGCCGGGTGGTGAGCCGGATGGCCAAGCAGGAGCGCCAGGTCCTCGGGCTGACCGTGGGCGTGCCGGGCCTGATCGGCGTCGACGGCGGCGTGCGCATCGCGCCCAACCTGGGCTGGCGCGACGCCGACCTGTGCGGTGACCTCACCAAGGCCCTGCGCGACCCGGGCTTCCCGGTCCAGGTCGACAACGACGCCAACCTCGCCGCGCTGGCCGAGCACCGCTTCGGGCCGCACGCCGGGACGGCCAACCTCGTCTACCTCACCGGTGAGATCGGGGTCGGTGCCGGGATCATCCTCGACGGGCGCCTTCGCCGTGGCGGTCAGGGCTACGGCGGGGAGATCGGCCACATCCAGCTCGACCCGCTCGGGGCCGAGTGCCGCTGCGGGCGGCTGGGCTGCCTGGAGGCCGTCGCCGGGATCGGCGCCGTGCTGGAGCACGCCGCGCTCTCGCCCGCCGAGGTCGAGGTGGAACTGGACGAGGTGGTACGGCTGGCCGGCGCGGGCGATCCCCGCACGCTCGACGTGCTCGCCTCGGTCGGGCGGAACCTGGGCAAGGGGGTGGCCGTGCTGGCCAACCTGATCAACCCCGAGGTGGTCATCCTGGGCGGCTACTACGTGCCGCTCGCCCCCTGGCTGCTGCCCGCGGTCGAGGCCGAGGTGCGGAGCCGCACGATCGCGCCCGAGGCCGGGGGCTGCCGGGTGGTGGCCTCCACCCTCGGCTACGGCGCCGCCGCGCTGGGAGGCGCCGCCAGGGTCCTGGATTCGGTGGATTCGGGTCGTTTGCCCCGCATCTCTTGACCCAGCGCTCACGGAAGGGCACCCTTCAGGGAAGCTCCGTTCGAAACACGCGCGTAACGAGCAGTGAAACGCGCGGTGACGGCCGGAGTTTTCCCGGACCGATTATCGAAGCGCTTCGACAGAGGCGTTCTTCGCGCAGGCCAGTCGAAGCGCTTCGACGCTCTCAGAGGGATGGTCCCCCATGACCGAACCGTTCCGTGACCCGGATCTGCCGCTCGCCACGCGCATCGCCGACCTGCGGGACCGGCTGACCCTGGCGGAGAAGGTCGCCCTGCTGCACCAGTACCAGCCGCCGGTGGAACGGCTCGGCCTCGCCCCGTTCCGCACCGGCACCGAGGCGCTGCACGGCCTGGCCTGGCTGGGACCGGCGACGGTGTTCCCCCAGGCGGTGGGGCTGGCAAGCACCTGGGACCCGGACCTGGTCAGGCGGGTCGGCGAGGCCACCGGCGACGAGGTCGTGGCCTTCCACCGCAAGGACCCGGCCGGGGCCGGGCTCAACGTCTGGGCGCCGGTGGTCAACCCGCTGCGCGACCCGCGCTGGGGCCGTAACGAGGAGGGCTACTCCGAGGACCCCTGGCTGACCGGGGTCATGGGGGAGGCGTACGCCTCCGGCCTTCGTGGGAGCGCTCCCAAGATCCTGAAGACCGCGCCCACCCTCAAGCACTTCCTGGGCTACAACAACGAGACCGACCGCTGCGTCACCTCCAGCGACCTGCCGCCCCGGGTGCTGCACGAGTACGAGCTCCCCGCCTACCGCCCGGCCCTGGCCTCCGGTGCCGCGGTCGCCGTGATGCCCTCCTACAACCTGGTCAACGGCCGCCCGGCCCACCTCAGCCCGCTGATCGCCCAGGTGCTGCGGGCCTGGGCGCCCGACGACGTCCTGGTGGTCAGCGACGCCTACGCGCCCGCCAACCTCACCGGCCTGCAGGCCTACCACGACGACCTGCCCGAGGCGTACGCCCACGCGGTCAAGGCCGGGCTGGACAGCTTCACCCAGGACGACGACCGGCCCGAGGCCACCCTGGGCCACCTGCACGCCGCCCTGGAGCGCGGCCTGCTCACCGAGGCCGACGTGGACGCGGCCGTGGGGCACGCCCTGTCGATCCGCTTCCGGCTGGGCGAGTTCGACCCGTCCACGCCGTACGACGACATCACCGAGGAGGTCGTCAACTGCCCCGAGCACCAGGCGCTGGCCCGCGAGGCCGCCCGGCGCTCCATCGTGCTGCTGCGCAACGACGGCCTGCTGCCGCTGACGCCCGGGACGCGCAGGATCGCGGTCATCGGCCAGCTCGGCGACACGCTCATGGAGGACTGGTACTCCGGGACGCTCCCGTACGCGGTCACCGCCCGCGCCGGGCTGGCCGGGCGGTGCGAGACCGTCTTCTGCGAGGCGGTGGACCGGATCACGCTCTCGGTGGACGGCGGCCACGTCGTGGCCGACCCGGACGGCGGCCCGCTGGGCATCGCCGCCGAGCCCGGCCTGTTCGACCTGTTCGACTGGGGCGGCGGCAGCTACGCACTGCGCTCGGTGACGACCGGCCGCCACCTGTCGATCGACGACGACGGCGTGCTGGTCAACGACCAGCCGGGACCCAACGGCTGGGAGGTGCGCCAGACCTTCCGCACCGAGGAGCGCCCGCGCGGCACCGTGGCGTTCCGGCACATCTCCACCGGCCGCTACCTCGCCCTGGAGAGCGAGCCGGATGCCCGCCTGGACGGCCGTCCGGGCGGCTCCCGCTTCCGCCTGGCCGACGACGCCGACGCCGCCGCCTGGATCACCCTGGAGACGGTGGTCAGCGGGGCCGAGGCCGCCGCCGCGCTCGCCGCGACCGCGGACGTGGCCGTGGTGGTCGTGGGGGACCACCCGCTGGTCAACGGCAGGGAGACCGAGGACCGCCTCGACCTGGAACTGCCCGCGGCCCAGCAGGCCGTGGTCAGGGCCGTGCGCGAGGCCAATCCCCGGACCGTGATGGTGATCAGCAGCGGCTACCCGGTGACCTGGGAGGGCGACGACCCGCCCGCGGTGCTCTGGTCCTCGCACGGGGGCCAGGAGTACGGGCACGCGCTGGCCGAGGTGCTGTTCGGCGACGCCGACCCCGAGGGACGGCTCACCCAGACCTGGTACCGCTCGGCGTGCGAGCTGCCCGACCTGCTCGACTACGACATCATCGCCTCGGACGCGACCTACCAGTACTTCCGCGGCACCCCGCTCTACCCCTTCGGCCACGGCCTGAGCTACACCGACTTCGACTACTCCGACCTGGAGGTCGAGGTCACCGGCGGACGGCTGGTCGCCTCGGCCACCGTCGCCAACACCGGGTCCCGACCCGGCGTGGAGGTCGTCCAGATCTACACCCGCCAGCGGCGCTCCCGGGTCAAGCAGGCGCTGCGGCGGCTGCGCGGCTTCGTCAAGGTGCGGCTCGACCCCGGCCAGAGCACCCGGATCGACTGGGACCTCGACATCCGGGAGCTGGCCTTCTGGGACGTGGTCGGGAACCGGTTCGTCGTGGAGGACGCCCCCCACAAGATCATGATCGGCCGGTCCGCGCGCGACATCCGGCTCTGCGCGTCCTTCCACGTCGAGGGCGAGCACATCGGCCCGCGCGACGCCTTCGCGGCCCCGATCCCGGCGGTGGACCACGACGAGTACGACTCGGTCTCCTTCGTGGACGCCTCCCGGGTCTCCGGCGACGCGGTGCGCTCCACCGCGGAGGGGGCGTGGATCGTGTTCCGCTCGGTGGACCTGGGCGCCGGGGCCGCCTCCTGCTCGGTCCTGGCCACCAGCGTCGAGGGCGGCGTGATCACCCTGCGCCTGGACGACCCCCTCTACGGGCCCGTCGTCGGCGACCTCCCCGTCCCCCGCGCAGGCCGCTACGACCTCACCGAGGTACGCGGCGGACTTGCGGAGGCCGAGGGAGTCCACGATCTTTATCTGGTGTTCGAGAACGCGGGGATCACCGTGGCCACGCTGAGCCTCTGCGAGGCCGCGTGAGCGAGCGGGCCGTCACCATCAGCGAGGTCGCCCGGCACGCGGGGGTGGCGGTGAGCACGGTCTCGTACGTGCTCAGCGGGAAACGCGCGATCTCTGCCGACACCCGGCGCCGGGTGCTCGACAGCGTCCGGGTGCTGGGCTACCACCCCAACGCCGGGGCGCGGGCGCTGGCCAGCAGGCGCTCCAACGTCATCGCCCTGGTGCTGCCGCTCCGGGTGGGGATGCACGTCCCGGTGCTCATGCAGTTCGCCACCTCGGTGGTCACCGAGGCCCGGCGCTACGACCACGACGTGCTGCTGCTGACCGCGGACGAGGGGTCGGACGGGTTGCGCAGGGCGGCGGCGAGCGCCCTGGTGGACGGGCTGGTCCTGATGGACGTGGAGCTCCACGACAGCCGGGTGCCGCTGCTCAAGGACCTGGCCGAGCCCAGCGTGCTGATCGGGTTCCCCTCCGACTCGGCGGGCCTGACCTGCGTCGACCTCGACTTCGCGCGGGCCGGGGCGCTCTGCGTGGAGCACCTGGCCGAGCGCGGGCACCGCGAGATCGCGCTGCTCGGCGCCCCCTCGGTCGTCTACGACCGGGGCACCGGGTTCGCCCGGCGCACCCGGGAGGGGTTCGCGGTCGCCATGGCCGAGACCGGGCTGGCCGGCGTGGCCCTGCCCTGCGAAGAGGACTTCGACCGGGTCTGTGCCGCGATCACCGGCCTGCTGGAGGCCAGGCCGGGCCTGTCCGGGCTGGTCGTGCACAACGAGGCCGCGGTCAACCACGTGCTCGGGGCACTGCGCCAGAGCGGCCGGCGGGTGCCGGACGACATCGCGGTGGTGGCGATCTGCCCGGACGACATCGCGGAACGCTCCAGCCCGCCGCTGACCTCGGTGCTGATCCCGGCCGAGGAGGTGGGCCGCCAGGCGGTACGGCTGCTGATGGAGAAACTGGAGGGCCGCGCCGTCCCTGACGGGACCCTGCTCCAGCCCCGGCTGACCGTACGCGCCAGCACCTGAGAGACCGGCCTCGGTGAGGACCGGCCCCTGACGGCCCGCGCGAGCCCGGTCACCCCGCCGGGCGTCTGCGCGGACGCCCGCCAGGACGACGGTGGGCGCCGCTCCCCGATGTCATGCCGACGGCGGGCGCCCCCCCTGGGAAGGGGACGCCCGCCGTCGTCTTCTCGATCTTCTCCGACGGTCCGGAGACCGGTGGCCCGCCGTGGCGGTCACCGGCCTCCCGGCCGGAGGTCCGTGCCGGTGATCAGGGTCTACCAGTCGCCGCCACCGAAGTCGCCACCGCCGAAGTCGCCTCCGCCGCCGAAGTCGCCCCAGCCCCCGCCGCCGAAGTCGCCTCCGCCGCCGAAGTCGGTGCCCGCGGCCTGGTCGCCGCCGCCGTAGCCGCCGTAGCCGAAGCCACCGCTCATCATGCTGCCCATCATGGTGCCGACCATCATGCCGGTCATGACGTCGCCGAAGCCGCCGTAGTAGCCGTAGGCGTAGGGCTGGTAGGCCGGTCCCGCATCGTAGTACGGGCGGCGCTGGCCGTTGACCATGACCTCGCGGGTCTGGGGCTCGAAGCCGCGCTCGACGGCCTCGGCGTCGGCCGCGCAGGCGGGCACGTCGCGCAGCGCGCCACCGGGCGGGGCCCAGCGCACGTCACGGATCGAGGGGCCGTGCTGCGGGTTGAAGAAGCACGGCGAGCGCCGCTCGGGCAGCGGCAGGTGGTTGACGCGCGCCTTCACGCAGGCGAGGGCGTAGCGGCCCTCCTCCAGCGCGGTGGTCACGCCGCGGAGCTCGTCGGGGCGCTTGACCGCCGCCAGCTCCGTCTTGGCCCGGTCGTAGGAGTCGAGGGCGCGCTGCCAGTCCTGCTGGTGGTCGGCGCCGTCGTTGAGGAGCTTGACGTCGGTGTCGAGCTCGGTGATCTCCTCGCCGAACTTGGTGACGTCCTCGTCCACGGTCTGCTTGACCGCGGCCAGCTCGGCGGCCTCGCGGGTCTCGCGCTCCTTCTTCTTCTTACGGGAGTAGAAGAAGAGACCGCCACCGCCGGCCAGGGCCAGCACGAGGAGGCCGACCAGCACGCCGGCGCCGGAGCCGCCCGAGGAGCGGGAGCCGGAGGAGGCGGGGGCGCCACCGGAGACGGCGGCGTCGTTCGCCAGCTTGACGAAGTTGATCACGTTGTCGGTCGGGCTGCCGGTGGTCTTGGCCCGGCCGAGCAGCTCGTCGACGTCGACGCCCCTGATGTTCGTCACGCCGAACGGGGTCTTACCGCTCATCACCAGGACGGTGGACTTGGGCCCGACGCTCTTGAGGGTCGAGCTCAGCAGGGTCCTCGCCTGGGACTGGCTGGTGATCGCTCCCTGGGGGAGCATGGCGACGTAGACGGAGGACGTCTGATCCGCCGCGTCACGCATGGCGTTCGCGGCGTTCTCGGGGATGCCCGCCGCCGGATCGAGGTAGAAGTTGTCGCCGTCCTTGAGGCCCGAGGCGATCACACCGGGGTCCGGTGCCGCGGCGTGGGCCGCCGGGGCGATCATGAACATGGCCAGGAGCCCGGCGAACACCGCCACGAGCGTGGCACTGAAACGACCTAGCGCGGCTTTTGTGATGGTCACGGCAGAAAGCCTCCTTCGTCCTGAAGACGAATGGGCGGACGTCAGAGTTCCCACGTAGTTCCCTAGTCGTGCCCTCGTAGTTCGGTCGTGGCCTCGTAGTTTCCTACGTCTCTCGACCGTATCCCCTTCGTACCCGAGGTGAGCGCCATGGTGCGTGATCGTCCCCGTCGCCCTGTCTCCTCCCCGCGCCCCCTGCCCCGAACGCGGGCTCCCATGCCTGTGGGAACCCGCGGTCCCGCCCGGGCCCGACGGGAACGCACGTCCGGGCCCCCGGGGGCCCGGGGCTCCGCGGGCCTCGTCCAGGGCCCGGGGGCGCCGGAAGCCCCTCAGGCGTCCTTGATCTCGCAGATCACGGCCCCAGAGGTGACCGTCTGGCCGACCTGCGCCGCCAGCCCGGTGACGGTGCCGGCCCGGTGCGCGGCGATCGGCTGTTCCATCTTCATCGCCTCCAGCACGACCACGGTGTCGCCGGCCGCCACGGTGTCGCCGTCGGCGGCCACGACCTTGACGATCGTCCCCTGCATCGGGCTGACCAGCGATTCGCCGCTCGTGGCCTTCCCGGCCGTCCCGCCCCGGTTCCGGCGCGGGGCCCTCGGCGTGCTCCGTCCGGCGCCCGCGCCCGCTCCGGCGCCCGAGGCGGCGAACCCCGCGGGGAGCACCACCTCCAGCCGCTTGCCGCCCACCTCGACGGTGATCCGCTCCCGCTCGGCCGGCTCCCCGTCCGGGCCGGTCTCCCCCTCGTACGGCGGGATCGTGCCCGCGAACTCGGTCTCGATCCAGCGGGTGTGCACCGAGAACGGCTCGCCGGTGAACGCGGGGTCACCGACCACGGCCCGGTGGAAGGGGATCACGGTCGGCATGCCGCCGACCTCGAACTCGGCCAGCGCCCGGCGCGAGCGTTCCAGGGCCTGCTCCCGGGTGGCGCCGGTCACGATCAGCTTGGCGATCAGGGAGTCGAAGGACTGCGGCACGGTCATGCCGGCCTCGTACCCGGAGTCCAGGCGCACGCCGGGGCCGGACGGGACGCTCAGGCGGGTGATCG
Source organism: Streptosporangium sp. NPDC050148 (assembly GCF_055586505.1). Taxonomy (NCBI): domain Bacteria; kingdom Bacillati; phylum Actinomycetota; class Actinomycetes; order Streptosporangiales; family Streptosporangiaceae; genus Streptosporangium; species Streptosporangium sp. NPDC050148. The sequence continues at coordinate 108,254 of NZ_JBVJIA010000012.1, forward strand.
TGCCCGGGGCGGGCAGGAAACCGCGGCCCGCGTCCTCGGCGTTGATCCGGAACTCGATCGAGTGACCGCGCGGCACGGGGTCGTCGTAGCCGAGCTCCTCGCCGTCGGCGATCCGGAACATCTCCCGTACCAGGTCGATGCCGGAGACCTCCTCGGTCACCGGGTGCTCGACCTGCAGGCGGGTGTTGACCTCCAGGAAGGAGATCGTCCCGTCCTGTCCCACCAGGAACTCGCAGGTGCCCGCGCCCACGTAGCCCGCCTCGCGCAGGATCGCCTTGGAGCTGGTGTGCAGCAGGTCGATCTGCTCGGGCGTCAGGAACGGCGCCGGGGCCTCCTCGACGAGCTTCTGGTGGCGGCGCTGGAGCGAGCAGTCCCGGGTGGAGACCACGACCACGCCGCCGTGGGCGTCGGCCAGGCACTGGGTCTCCACGTGCCGGGGACGGTCCAGGTAGCGCTCGACGAAGCACTCGCCCCTGCCGAACGCGGTGACGGCCTCGCGCACCGCCGACTCGTACAGCTCGGGGATCTCCTCGATCGTGCGGGCCACCTTGAGGCCGCGCCCGCCACCGCCGTAGGCGGCCTTGATCGCGATCGGCAGGCCGTGCTCGGCCGCGAAGGCGACGACCTCCTCGCTGCCGGAGACCGGGTCCGGGGTTCCGGCCACCAGCGGGGCGCCGACCTTCTGGGCGATGTGACGGGCCTGCACCTTGTCGCCGAGCGCGACGATCGCGGCCGGGGGCGGGCCGATCCAGGTCAGTCCCGCGTCGATCACGGCCTGGGCGAAGTCCGCGTTCTCGGCGAGGAAGCCGTACCCGGGGTGGACGGCGTCCGCCCCGGTCTCGGCGGCGATCCGCAGCAGCTTGCCGATGTCGAGGTAGGTCTCCGCGGGCGTCCGCCCGCCGAGCGCGTGTGCCTCGTCCGCGACCCGGACATGGAGCGAGTCCAGGTCCTGGTCGGCGTAGACGGCGACGCCGGCCAGCCCGGCGTCCTTGCACGCGCGTGCGATCCGCACCGCGATCTCACCACGATTGGCGATCAGGACCTTGTGCACCGAGGTCGTTCCCTTCAGTACGTACGGACAGAAGGCTGGCGGGCCTCCAACGGAGTGTAGGCGCACCCTGATCACCCGGCGGCGATGGGGCGCCTGCCCGGCCGGGTGGGCGCCGCCGTCGACGCGCACGACCCGGCCGGATCGTCACCCGGTCGCTCCGGGCGGCGGACGTCTCCGCGACGGCGTGACCGATACCGGTTCCCCCGCCCGTCACCACGATCCCACCCACCGCCGATAACTCCCTGCTTCACGAAAAATAGGGATAATGAAGAACGTTAGCCTCTCGGCAACGACGGGAACGTCCATATCCGCTCGGTATAACCCGGATCCCATGTGATCCATTCGCCTATCGTGATTTCGTTTGGTCACCGTCCCGACACTGATCCGAAGGAGACTGGCATGAGCCAGAACTTGCTCGGCGGCAATCCCGCGGAAATGCAGCAGATGGCCACCCAGTTCACCCAGCAGGCCGACCAGGTCAGGGCCACGGTGGCCGCGCTGGACCGCGAGGCCGCGAAAGTCGGGACCGCCTGGACGGGGCCCGGTGCCCAGCGTTTCGGCGAGGCGTGGCAGAACTACCGCGCCGCGTTCCAGCGCATGTCCGAGGAGCTCGCCGAGGCCTCCAGGGTCATCAACACCTACCGCGGCAACATCGAGTCCGCGACGCGCTAGAGGAACGGCCGGGACGCCCCGGTCCTGGAGGAGACGCCTTCGAGGACCGGGGCGTTTCCATGCGCGGCCCCGCCCGCGTGCCCCGGCCCGTCCGTGCGGCCCCGTCCGAGCGGCCTCGTCCGAGTGCGGCCCCGCACAGGCCGTCCGTGCGCGGTCCGTCCGGGTACGGCCGTCCGTGCGCGGCCCGGTCAGGGCCGGGCCTGCGCCGTCCTCACGTGACGGCGGCCTGGACGGGGGTCACCGAGCCCGCGGTCACCAGCAGGCCGCGTCCCGGGGGGCCGCCGACCGCGCCGCGGGGCAGGCGGACGGTGAACAGGTCGCCGTCGGCCGGGCTCTGCACCGAGAGCAGCAGGCCGGTACGGCCCTTGCGGGCCTCGGCCGCGAACCCCCGGTAGGCGGTGGTCAGGTCACCGGTGGTACCACCGACGATCATGCCGTGCTCGCCGTCCCTGCCGCTGCGCAGCACCTCCTCCAGCGCGGTGCCCAGGGGCGAGTCGGCGGAGATCAGCTCGGCGTCGTCGACGACCACGACGTAGCGGTCGTGCCCGGCGACGGCCCCGTGCAGATCCCCGCCCGCGTCCAGCACGGCCAGCACGCCCGGTGTGTCGACCAGCGTGCACAGCGGGCTGCGGCGGGGCGTGACCAGGACCGCGGGCGTGCCCTGGGACAGCAGAGAGTGGGTGGCGGTCAGCAGCGTCGTGGACCTGCCCGACCTGGGCGGGCCCGCGACGACCGCGGCCGGGCCGTGGGCGAGCAGGTCGATCCCGAGCGGGGCCAGCGAGTCGCCCCCCACCCCGAGCAGCGCCCACAGCGGGGACGGCGGCCGGAAGGCGGGCGCGAGGTCCATGGCCTGCGCCGCGGTGACGCGCATCGGCAGTGCGTCCACCCGCATCGGCGGATCACCGGTGATCTCCGGGGCCGAGCGGGCCAGCGCCTGGAGCGCGGCGACCTGGGCAGGGCCCGAGGGGTCCTCGCACAGAAGCGCGATCTGGCTCTCGGTCGTGCCGTGCTCCCCGCCGGACAGCGCCCGGCCGGGCGCGATGGTGGCGGGCAGGTTTTTGACGGGCAGCCCGGCCAGCCCGTAGTCGGTGGGGTCGGCCAGCCGGAGGATGAGCCGGTCGTCGAAGACCGTGGAGATCTGCCCGATCAGCGCGGACCGGTCACCGGTCACCACCGCCCGCAGGCCGACCGCCGGGCCCTCCCGCAGCAGCTGCATCAGCGCCTCGATCAGCCGCCCGTAGTCGTAGGCCTCGAACGCGGCGACGAACCCCTCCCAGCGGTCGAGCATCAGCACCAGCCACGGCAGCCGGGGACCGTCGGCGGCGCGGAGCTCGGCCAGCGAGGCGTACCCGGCCTCGGCCAGGAGCTGCTGGCGCCGTCCCACCTCGGCGCGGAGCCGGGCCAGCAGCCGTTCCACCCGGTCGAGCTGGTCGCGGGTGACCACCGCCCCGCAGTGCGGCATCGCCACCAGGGGGAGCAGCGCCCCCGAGCCGCAGTCGATCGCGTGCAGGTGCACGTCGTCGGGGGAGGCGCCCGCGGCGATCGATCCGGCCAGCGTGCGCAGCGCCGTGGACCGCCCGCTGCGCGGGGCGCCGGCGACGAGCAGGTGCCCGCCGTGGGCCAGGTCGAGCGTCAGCGCCCGGCGGTCCTGCGCCCAGGGCAGGTCGGTGACCCCGAAGGCCAGCGGCGCCACCTCCTCGACCCCCGGCCGGTAGGGCAGCCCGCCGTTCGGCGGTCCGCCGTTCACGAAGCCGCCGGACCGGTCCCCGCCGGACCGGTCCCCGGTTGCTCGGTCTCCGGCGGGCGGGACGAGGCCGGGGACGGTCACCAGGTCGGGGAGCGGCTCCAGCCACGGGCTGGGCTGCTCGGCCACCCCGGCCACCCGGGCGGCCTCCACCAGCGCGTCGACGAGCAGCGACAGGTCGGTGACGTGGCCGCTCTCGGACCCGGCCTGGACCGGCCTGGGCCGTCCCAGGTCGTGCCAGCCGACCTCGCTCACCCGTACCCGGCTCTCCCCGCCCGAGGCGCCGGGGCTGCGGCCGCCGATCCGCGCGGCCTGCACGCCCGTCGCCGCGCCCGCCCCGGACTTCACGTAACACCGTCCCGGCACGGACTTGGGGATGTACGAGGCGTCGGGACGGCCGATGACGTCGGCGGACTCGGCGGACTCGGTGACGCGCAGCGCGATCCGCAGGGAGGTGTTGGCCTGGATGTCGGCGGTCACCACACCGCCGGGCCGCTGGGTGGCGAGGATCAGGTGGATGCCGAGCGAGCGCCCCCGCCTGGCGATGTCGACCAGCCCGGTCATGAAGTCCGGCAGCTCGCTGACCATGGCCGCGAACTCGTCGATGACCAGGACCAGCCTGGGCAGCGGCGCCGGGGGCTCCAGGGCCGCCGGGGACGCCGAGAACGCCGAGGACGCCGTGGACGCCGTGGACGCCGAGGACGCGCCGCGCCCGCGCAGCGGCCTGACCGGTGCGCCGCCCCCGGCGACGAGCAGGTCGCGGGAGGCGCGGGCGGTACGGGCGTCGCGCAGCTCGTGGTAGTCCTCGATGTCCTTGGCCCCTGCGGCCAGCAGCAGGCGCTCGCGGCGGCGGATCTCCGCGGCCAGGGAGGCCAGGGCCCGCTGGGTCAGGTGGCCGTCCAGGTCGCTGACCATGCCCACCGTGTGCGGCAGCCGCACGCACTCCTTGAACGCGGCGCCGCCCTTATAGTCGATCAGCACGAACGTCATCTCGTCCGGCCGGTTGGCCACCGCCAGCGAGCAGATCAGGGTCTGCAGCAGCTCCGACTTGCCCGCGCCGGTGGTGCCCGCGATCAGGGCGTGCGGCCCGTCCCGGCTCAGGTCGACCGAGAACGGCCCCTCGGGACCCACCCCGATGACGGCCTCGGTCGTCCGTCCCCAGCGTCCGGCCAGGTCGGAGCCTGACAGCGAGGGCAGCCCCAGCAGGTCGAGCAGCCGCGCGGAGTCGGGCAGCGCCAGGCCCGCGTCGTCGCGGCTGACGTCGCGGATGGGTGAGAGCGAGCGGGCCAGCCGGTCGCACCAGGCGGCGCCCACCTGGTCGGCCAGGATCTCGCCGAGGTGGTCCAGGCCGCCGCCGCGCAGCCGCAGCGTGCCGTCGGCCTCCGCCGCGGCGACGGTGACGCACTCCTCGGGCAGCAGCCGCTGGTCGCCGTCGATCGCCAGCGTGTACACGCCCGCGCGGGGGCCCCGGCGTAGCACCTGCGGCATGCCCGGCAGGGCGCGCAGCATCTGCGCGCCGTCCAGCACCACCAGCACGTCGTAGGGACGCTCGTCGTAGACGGGCGCGGCGTACGGCTGCCCGGCGCCGTCGTCCCCGGCGCCGCCGAGGTCGCCCCAGCCGGTCGGGATGCGGCCCAGCCTGGCCGCGGTACCGGTCGCGGCCTCGTCGCCGAGGCGTTCGTCGATCATCGCGGCCAGCTCGGCCACCCGGCGGGCCGCGGCCTCGGGGTCGGCGCCGACCAGGGCCACGCAGTCCTCGCCGCCGCGCGGGGCGCAGTGCGGCAGCCAGCGGACCCAGTCCCAGCGTTCCTGCCCGTCGCCGTGCGCCGACAGCACGACGATCGCCAGGTCACGCGGGCTGTGCAGGGCGGCGGCCTGGCCGACCAGCCAGCGCGCCACCCCGGCCGTGACCTGCCGGGGCCCGGTCAGGCCCGCGACGCCCAGGCGGCGCATGGCCAGCGCCACCGGCACCGCGTGGCAGAGCGGCGGCTCGGGGAGCGGCGCGTCGACCGCCGCGGAGCGCTCGGCGGCGAACTCCAGCTCGGCGGGCAGGTCGGCCAGGCCGAGGCGCAGGCGCAGCGCGTCGGGGTCGTGGTCGCGCCGCTCCCACAGCCGCCGCCGCGGGCCGGTCACGGTGAGCAGCACCTCGGCGGGGTCGGGGGCGGCGGCGCGGCGGGCGGCCTCGTCCTCGGCGCGGGCGCGCTCCACGGCCGCCTCGAACCCCTTCATCCGCTCCCTGTACAGCTTGAGCTCCTGGCGGTACTGCTTGCGGCCGTGCCGGCGGTCGCTCCACCACTGACCGATCATGATCAGCGGCGTCATCAGCGCGAACAGCAGGAAGTACGGGGTCTTCAGGGCGATGGCCATGCCCACGCCCAGCACGGCAGGCAGGAACGCGGTCAGCAGCTGCAGCCGCATGGTCTCGGCCCGCTTCGGCTCGGCCGGGACCTCGAAGCGGCGCGTGCCGCCCGGCGGCCGGAACCTGGGCGGCCGGTTGTAGGCCAGCCCGCCGTCCGGCTGCGCGTCCAGGTGCGCGTCGGGAGGCTCGACCGCCCGCAGGGTCAGCACGGTCCCCCCGCAGCTCAGCACCGCGTGCTCGGGCCAGGCGAGCGGCTCGGAGACCGGGTCGCGGTCCAGCAGGGGCACGGGCCCGTTCTCCTCGGCGGGCTCGACGGTGATGGCGTCCGGGGTGAGCCGGACCACCGCCGCCCGCGCGGGCAGCCGGGGATCGGCCACGGAGACCGAGCAGGCGGGGTCGGAGCCGACGGTGTGCACGCCCAGGCTGAGGCGGTGCACGGACCCGGCCGCGGGCCCGCCGACGACCCGGATCTCCACGATCCCGCCCGGCTCCTCGGCGACCGTGGCCGTCGCCAGGGAGCGGTCGAGGGTGACCAGGTCGCCGTCGCGGAGCAGGCCGAGCACGGGCACGGACGGGTCGAGGGGACGGCCCTCCAGCCAGAGCGGCGGCGGCTCGGACCCGCCCGGATCGCGGCCCAGCCCGTACGGGGCCCTGCTGCGCGTCAGCCGCACCACGTTGCTCGGCCGCTCGCCGCCCTGCCCCGCCAGGGACTCGGCGAGCCGTGCCACCGTGGTCGTCTCGTCGCCCTCGACCACGATGTCGCGGTCGGCGTGCTCGCCGAGCACGGTGAGCATGATCCGCATCGCCGCTCTCCTCGGGTCAGGCCCTGGATCTACCGTACAGAGTGGAAACCGTCTCGCAGAGGGTGTTCGCGGCAATGTCATGGCACGCGGGCTGGTATGTGGAAAACGTCCCCGCCTGTGGACAACCGCCGGTGGGCGCCGGGCCGTCATGCCGGTCCACGTGGGCGTTCCGTCTCCCGGAGGCGTCCGGTCGCCGTCCCGTCACGGGGGCGAGGCTGTGGAAAACCTGTTCGGAGAGTCGGGTCCTTCCACACCCGTACCGTCCCGGTCCCCAGGTGGGGAGGGGGTCCGGTGGTGCCGCGTCCGGGTGGCGGGTCGTCCCCGCGGGAGGGGGCGCGGGAGAAGGCCGTGAACAGGGGATGTGAAGGTGTGGGGCACAGCAGGTAATGCCCGCTGTAAATGCCGGGACGATTGTTACAGGAGTTGATTACCGTCCTTATCACCCAAATAAGTCTCGTGTCATCTAGCGGAACCGCTACTTTCTTCTGAAGTGACGTTGACAGACGCGTTCCTATCAAACGAGCATGGGTTCTGGCTTTTGTCCGTCGGAGCGTCCGCATGGTGCGCATAATGGCGTAAATTCGACCAGTAGTTCCACGCGTTTATGACCACTCTGGGAGTCCCCCGACCCATGAGGACCAGTGAGAAGCCAGCGGGCCGCGCCCCGGTGAACGCCGAGCGGCAGACGTCGGCGGGTGCCCTGTCCGGCCCGGCGTCGCGCAAGCTCCCGGTGCCCCCTCGCGAGCGCAAACCCGCCCTCGCCGCCCTCGCCGTCCTCCTCATCCTGGGCGGCGCCCTGGCCACCACCCTGCTCGTCCTGCGCAGCGGCGACCGCGTCTCGGCGATCGCCATCTCCCAGCAGGTCGGCGCGGGCCAGCCCTTCACCGAGGCGTCGATGAGGGAGGTCCAGATCGCCGACACCGGCATCGGCTACGTCGCCTGGTCCCAGCGCGCCCGCGTCGCGGAGAACTACGCCCGCGTCACGATCATCCCCGGCACGCTCCTCACCCGCGAGATGGTGGTCTCCGCCAGCAGGGAGCAGGGGCCGGGCAAGGCGCAGGTCGGCCTCTCCCTCAAGCCGGGCCAGACGCCGGGCACCCTGGAGCGAGGGGACCGGGTCCAGGTCGTGCACGTGCCGGGCGGGAGCCGCGGCGAACGCCAGGGACGGGTGCTGGCGCAGAGCGCGCTGGTCCACCAGATCGGCACCCCGGGCAGGACCGGGGCGAACGGCCAGGTCACCATCATCGTGGACAGTTCCATCTCGCCGGAGATCGTCGCCTACGCCTCCGCGGGTGAGATCGCCCTCGCCGAGCTGCCGGGAGCGCGCTGACGTGGCGCTCATCGTGCTGGCCGCCGACAAGGGTGCGCCCGGCGTGACCACGGCGGCCACCGCGCTGGGCGCGATCTGGCCGCGCCCGGTGCTGCTGGCCGAGTGCGACCCGGCGGGCGGCGACATCGCCTACCGGCTGCCCGCCGACGACGGCGGGGTGCTCAACCCGGGAAGGGGCCTGCTCACCCTGGGGGCCACCGCCCGCCGGGGGCTGCGTCCCGACCAGATCCACGAGCACACCCAGAAGATCATCGGTGGGCTGGACGTGCTGGCCGGGCTGACGCACGGCGAGCAGGCGGCCGGGCTGACCTGGCTCTGGGGCCCGCTCGGCAGGGCGCTGGCCGCCATGCCGCACGCCGACGTCCTGGCCGACTGCGGGCGCCTGGGCGGGCACCCGCACCTGGCCGAGCTGACCGCGGAGGCCTCGCTGGTGGTGCTGTTCACCAGGGCGAGCCTGGACCACGTCGCCCACCTGCGCGAACGCCTGCAGGTGATGCCGCGCGAGCCGCAGGTGGGGGTGGTGGTCATCGCCGACCCCCGGCAGTACCGCACGACGATCGACGAGGTCCGCCGGATCGTCATGGGCACCGGCAGGCAGGTCGCCTTCGTCAGCGGGCTCGCGCACGACCCCAAGGGCGCGGAGCTGCTGCGCGGCCAGTGGGGCGGGCGCCTGGACCGCTCCCTGCTGATCCGTACCGCCCGCGAGCTGGCCGGTCGTCTCGCCGCCCAGGTCCGCGCCCCCGACGTGGCGGGCGTGGCGTCGAACGGAGCCGGGCCGTGACCGTCGACCACGCGCTGGTGAAGCGCTTCCGGCAGGAGGTGGGCGACAGGCTGGCCCACCAGCGCCGCCTGGACCAGGCCGGCGGCCTGCCGCCGATGACGGGCGAGGACGAGCGGCAGTTCGCCCGGGCGCTGATCGCCCAGATCCTGGAGGAGTTCGCCCGCGGGGAGATCGGCGTCGGCAGGACCCCTCCCAGCGCCGAGGAGGAGGAGGCGCTCGCCGCGGGGATCCACGCGGCCCTGTTCGGCGTCGGCCGCCTCCAGCCGCTGCTCGACGACCCCGAGGTCGAGAACATCGACATCAACGGCTGCGACCGGGTCTTCGTCGGCTACGCCGACGGCCAGGAGCTGATGAGCGACCCGGTGGCCGAGTCCGACGAGGAACTGGTCGAGCTGGTCCAGATCCTCGCCGCCTACAGCGGCCTGTCCAGCAGGCCGTTCGACACCGCCAACCCCCAGCTCGACCTGCGCCTCCCCGACGGCTCCCGGCTCTCGGCCGTGATGGACGTGACGGTCCGCCCGTCCATCTCCATCCGCCGTTCCCGGCTGGGCAAGGTGTTCCTCAGCGACCTGGTGGGCAACGGGACCCTCACCCCGGAGGTGGGACGCTTCCTCGCGGCCGCGGTGGCGGCCAGGAAGAACATCATGATCTCCGGCTCGACCAACGCCGGGAAGACCACCCTGCTGCGCGCGCTGGCCAACGAGATCCCGCCGTCCGAGCGGCTGATCACCGTCGAGCGCGCCCTGGAACTGGGCCTGGACCAGTTCCCCGAGCTGCACCCCAACGTGGTCGCCTTCGAGCAGAGGCTGCCCAACTCCGAGGGCCAGGGCGAGATCACCATGGCGGAGCTGGTCCGCCGCTCGCTGCGGATGAACCCGTCCCGGGTGATCGTCGGCGAGGTCCTCGGCGACGAGATCGTCACCATGCTCAACGCGATGACCCAGGGCAACGACGGCTCCCTGTCGACCATCCACGCCAACTCCTCGATGGAGGTCTTCAACCGCATCGCCACCTACGCGCTCCAGGCGTCCGAACGCCTGCCGATCGAGGCCACCCACATGCTCATCGCGGGCGCGATCGACTTCGTGGTCTTCATCGAGAAGCGCAACGACTACGCGGTGGGCGGCAGGCTGCGCCGTTTCGTCTCCAGCGTGCGCGAGGTGGCCGGGGTGGACGGCCGGGTGCTCTCCTCCGAGGTGTTCGCGATGTCCCCCGACGGCCGGGTGCTGCCGCACGCGCCGCTGTCGTGCCTGGAGGAGCTCGCCCACTTCGGCTACGACCCGGGAGGCTGGAGATGACCTCCCTGCCCCCCGGCCTGTTCGACCCGCTGGTGATGCTGGCGGGCGTCGCGGTCGGCACCGGCCTGTTCCTGCTCTTCGTCTCGGTGTACGGGGTGCGCCCCCGGCCGTCCACCCCGGGCAGGAAGGCCGGCCGGCGCGCGTTCCTGCGCGCCCTGTCCACCCGGTCCGCGGTGGGCGCCATCGCCGGGGTGCTGGTGCTGGTGGTGACCGGCTGGCCGGTCATGGCGGTGGGCGCGGTGCTGCTCTCCCTGGCCTGGCGCGGCCTGTCCGGCGGCGCCGCCGAGGAGCGCACCGCGATGCGGCGGCTGGAGGCGCTGGCCGCCTGGACCGAGTCGCTGCGCGACACCATCGCCGGGGCGGCCGGGCTGGAGCAGGCGATCCCGTCCTCGATCCGGGCCGCGGCCCCCACGCTCCGCCCGCACCTGCGCTCCATGGTCGACCGCCTGCACACCCGGATGGCGCTGCCCGACGCGCTCAGGCTGTTCGCCGACGAGCTCGACGACCCCTCCGCCGACCTGGTGGTGGCCGCCCTCATCCTCAACTCCAAGCTGCGCGGCCCTGGGCTGCGCGACGTGCTCGGCGCGCTCGCCGTGTCGGCCCGCGAGGAGCTCGACATGCGCCGCCGGGTCGAGGCCGAGCGCCGCTCCACCCGGCGCAGCGTGCAGATCGTGGTCGGTACGGCCATCGCCTTCGCCGTCGCGCTGGTCGTGTTCAACCCGGCCTACGTGCAGGAGTACGACAACGCGCTCGGCCAGGCCGTGCTCGTCGTGGTCGCCGGGCTGTTCGGCGCCGGGTTCGCCTGGATGCGCCGCCTGGCCCGGTTCGACAAGCCCGCCCGCCTGCTGGGACTGCCCTCTACCGGGGAGGTGGCCGGTGACTGAGGCGCTGCTCGCGGGCTCGGTGCTCGGCATCGGCCTGTTCCTGCTCCTCCGGGCGCTGTTCCCGGCCCGTCCCGGGCTGGTGACGCGCCTGCTGGCGCTCGACGCCGCCAGGGAGGGCGGGGACGCGCCCCGCGCCCGGCTCGTCATGCCCGACGAGGAGGTCAGCGCGTTCCGGCGCGGCCTGGGGGTGCGGATGGCCCGCTTCTACGCGGCCAGGGGCTGGGAGGCCCACTCCGCCAGGGCGGACCTCGCGCTGCTCGGCAGGTCGTTCGAGGGCTTCCTGGCCACCAAGGTCCTGCTGGCGTTCTCCGGGCTGCTGGCGTTCCCGCTGCTGGTCGGCTGGCTGGTGCTGATGGGGTGGGGGCCGTCCCTCACCGTCCCGCTCTGGGCCGCGCTCGCGGTCGCCGGGGTCTTCTTCGTCCTGCCCGACCTGCAGATCAAGCGGGACGCCGCCCGGATGCGCCGCGACTTCCGGCACGTCGTCGGATCCTTCCTGGACCTGGTCGCGATGAACCTGGCCGGGGGGCGCGGGGTGCCCGAGGCGCTGATGATGGCGGTCTCGGTGGGCAGCCCCGGACCCGACGACGAGGGGGCCAACTGGGCGATGTCCCGCATCCGCCAGGCGCTGGGCAACGCCAGGATCGTCGGCATCACCCCCTGGCAGGCCCTCGGCCAGCTCGGAGACGAGATCAACGTCGACGAGCTGCGCGACCTGTCGGCCGCCCTGGGGCTGGTCGCCGACGACGGGGCCAAGGTCCGCTCCTCCCTCACCGCCCGCGCCGCCACCATGCGGCGCCGCGAGCTCGCGGAGATCGAGGGGCAGGCGGGCGAGCGTTCCCAGTCGATGCTCGTCGCCCAGCTGCTGCTCTGCGCGGGCTTTGTGATCTTCCTGAGTTTCCCGGCCGCTATGAAGATGTTGGGGTCCTGACCATGCTGAACCATCCGTGGGTCGTGTACGCGACCGTCGTTCTTCGCGTCCGGATCGACAGGGCGCGCAACGCCCCCACCCGGGGCGCCTCCGCGGTCGAGTGGGTCATCATCACGGCCATCATCGCCGGGGTGGCGCTCGGCCTCGCGACCCTGATCAAGACCCTCGTCGAGGGCAAGCAGGCCGAGATCTCCAACCAGTTCGGCGGGGGCGGCGGAGGCGGCGGGGGCGGTGAACTTGGCGACCCGTGACCGCGGCGAGCGCGGTGGGCGCGGTGAGCGCGGTGAGCGCGGTGCCACGGTCGTCGAGCTGGCGATCGTCATGCCGGTGGTGCTCGTCGTCGTCCTGCTCATCGTGCAGTCCGCCCTCTGGTTCCACGGACGTCAGATCGCCGACGCCGCGGCCAGGGAGGGGGCGCGGCTCGCGCGGGTCGACACCGAGTCGTGGCGGCAGGACGGCGAGTCCCGCGCCCAGGAGGTGATCCGCACCGTCGGGCCGAAGCTCCTCGACGGCGCCACGGTCACGGCCTGGGAGGAGGGCGACCGGCGGGGCGTCGAGGTGACCGCCTCGGCGGTCCAGGTCGTCCCGCTGCTGCCGTCCACCACGTTCACCGTGACCGCGCGCTTCGGCGGTCCCATCGAGTGCTTCCGGCCCGACGACGGGAGCGAAGGGTGTCAGTGAGCCTCCAGTGATCCCCCTGCCCCGGCGGGTCCCGCCGTCCGGTGACGACCGCGGGTCGCTCAGCACCGAGACGGTGCTGCTGGCCCCGGTCTTCCTGCTGTTCCTGCTCTTCCTGGTGGGGGCCGGAAGGGTGGTCGAGGCCCAGGGCGAGGTCAACGGCGCGGCCAGGGACGCGGCCAGGGCCGCCTCCGTCGAGCGCACCCAGGCCGACGCCGAGGACGCCGCGCAGGAGGCGGCCGGCACGGCCCTGTCCGGCGAGTGCGAGCCGCGGGTCGATCTGGCCGGTACGAGCTGGCGGCCCGAGGGCGTGGTCCGTGTCGAGGTGACCTGTTCGCTGAACCTGGACTTCCTGGGGTTCGGCGCGGCCAAGGAGATGAAGGGCGACTCGGTGGTCCGGCTGGAACGGTTCCGCAGGGTCGAGGTGCTGAATCCGTGAACGTCCCCCCGACCCGGGCCCGGTCCTTGGAAGGGACGGGCCCGCTACGCCCGCCCGCGGCCCGGCGGAGCCTCGCGCGCCCGGCCGCGGCATCACGGGTACCCGCGTGCCCGGCCGGGAACGGTGAGCGAGGGTCGATGTCGATCTTCACGGTGATCTTCTCGGTGGTGGTGTTTCTGCTGGCCGGGCTTCTCGTGGACGGCGGGGCCGCCATCAACGCGCGGCTGCGCGCCGCCGACGTCGCCGAGCAGGCGGCCAGGGCCGCGGCCGACCAGATCGACGTCGAGCACCTGCGCGCCACCGGCGAGGCCAGGCTGCTGGGAGGGGACGAGTCCTGCGCCAAGGCCGAGGAGATCGTCTCGGCCCACGGCGGCGACGTACGGCTCGCCGGGTGCACGCCCGCGGGCCGGACCGAGGTCACCGTGGACGTCTCGGTCGCCTGGAAGGCGTTCTTCCTGGCGGCGTTCGGCTTCCCCGGCGCGGACATGAAGGCCACCGCCACGGCCGGACCGGACACCGGGGAGGACCCGGCGCCGTGAACGGCCGGCCCACCGATCGACCGACGACGAACCTGGACGAGGAGGGAGACGAATGACCACGCGACAGCCCGCGCGCATCAAGGACAGGCGCACACCGGGAGACCTGCTGGCGGGTCTCGGCGCCCTGGTCGTCCTGGCCGCGCTCGTCGCGGGCGTCCCCTACGCCCTGCTCCGGCTGGCCGGGCCGCCGCTGCCGCCCGAGCTGCTCGACCTCGACCTGCTGACCAGCCAGGTGGGCACGAGCACGATCGTCGCGATCCTCGTGCTGCTGGTCTGGCTGGCGTGGCTGCAGATGGTCGTCTGCGTGCTGGTCGAGATCTACGCCGGGCTGCGCCGGGTCGGCATGCCCGCCCGGGTGCCGTTCTCCGGCGGCACCCAGATGTTCGCCAACCGGCTGGTCTCCGCGGCCATGCTGCTGTTCACCGTCTCGGCGGTGGCGCTGCCGGTCGCGAAGCTGACCAGCCTGCCGCCCGCGACCTCCGGCATCGTCGCCACCGGGCTGGCGACGGCCTCCGGCCCGGCCGCGGCCGAGCGGGCCGAGCTGGAGCCGGCGCGCAAGGCCAGGAAGGTGTACGTGGTGCAGCCGCCGCACGGGCGCCACCACGAGAGCCTCTGGGAGATCGCCGAGAAGTGCCTCGGCGACGGCCGCCGGTACCCGGAGGTCTACCGGCTCAACCAGCACAAGGAGCAGCCGGACGGCAGCCGCCTGCGGATGGCCGACCTGATCAGGCCCGGCTGGGTTCTGGACATGCCGGACGACGCGCGCAACGTGCACATCGTCCCCGCCGGCGAGTCGCGCGACGACATCCTCGAGGACCACCGCGGCAAGCCCTCCGAACTGGACGGCCGCACCCAGACGTTCACCCCCGGCGGCGCGGACCTCCCCGAGGAACAGGTCCGCGACGTACCCGTGCCCCGCGACGCCCGGGACGTCCGGGCGCCGTCCGAGACCGGCCCCGATCGTGCCGACCGGCAGGAGCAGGGCCGCGCCGACCGGCAGGAGCCCGGCGCGACCCGGCAGGAGCCCGGCGCGACGGCGGACACCGAGCGGCCCGCGCGGCGCGACGCCGACACGGCCGGGCCCGCCCGGAGCGGGCAGGACGACGAGCGCCAGGCCGAACGGCCCCCCGGGCAGGACCGGTCCCAGTCCCAGTCCCAGTCCCAGGACCGGGACCGGGACCAGGACCAGAACCGGGAGCGGGACCCGCTCCAGGACCAGGCGCCCGGCCAGGACCCGGCCCAGGGCCAGGACCAGGAGCAGGGCCGGGACCAGGGGCTGGGCATGCTCGACTACCTGGCAGGGGCCTCGCTGGCGGCGGCCGGGCTGCTGGCGGCGCTCGGACGCAGGCGCAGGCAGCAGCTCTGGCACCGGGCGTTCGGCCGCAGGATCGTCCGTCCCAGGGACGACGCGGCCGAGGCCGAGCTCGCGCTCCGGCTCGGCGCCGACGCCCCGGGCAGCCGGATGCTCGACATCGGGCTCAGGCTCCTGGGCAGGTCCCTGGCCGCCCAGCACCGGACCCCGCCCACGATCTACGCCGCGCACCTGTCGCCGCAGACCCTCGACCTGTGGGTGCACCCGCCCGACTCCGACGCCCCTGCACCCTGGACGGCCCACGACGGCGGCCAGGTCTGGCGGCTCCCCGCGCACGAGGGACGGATGCTCGACGAGCAGGCGCTCGCCGACGCGCCCGCGCCCTACCCGGGGCTGGTCTCGCTCGGCTCCAACGGCGAGGGCCGGGTGCTCGTCGACCTGGAGGCCGCCCACGGCCCGATCCGCATGCACGGCCCGCAGACCACCGCGGCGCTGGCCGCGCTCGCCGTGGAGCTGGCCACCAACCGCTGGTCGGACCGGATGCGGGTCACCCTGGTCGGTTTCGGCGAGGAACTGACCGTGATCGCCCCCGACCGGATCAGGTACGCGGGCGGCCTGGCGGAGGTCCTCCCCGAGCTGGAGGCGGAGGCGGCCGGGACGGGGGCGCGCGGCGGCGAGGTGCTCACCGGCCGCGTCCAGGGACGCGCCGCCGACCCGGCCTGGACCCCGCACTACCTGCTCTCCGCGGTCCCGCCCACCGCCGAGGAGGGCCGCCGCCTGGCGCTGCTCGCCAGGAAGGGCGTCAGGACGGCCACCGGGTACGTCGTCGCGGGCGACGTCCCGCACGCCACCTGGAACTGGGCGATCACCGAGGAGGGCCGGGCCGAGGTGGACGCGCTCGGGTTCGACGTCGCGGCGCAGCTGCTGCCCCGCCGCCAGTACCGGGCGCTGATCGACCTGTTCCTGGCGGCCGACCGGATCGAGGGCGAACCGCTCCCCGACGAGCCGGAGCCGATCCCCGCCGAGCCCTCGGTCGAGGTGCGGATCCTGGGTCCCGCCGAGGTCGTCGGCCCCCCGCCCATGGAGGAGGGGCGGGCGGTGCTCGCCGTCGAGCTCGTCGTCTACCTGGCCACCCACCCCGGCGGCGTCCACCCCGTGGTGCTCGGCGGCATCCTGTGGCCGAGGGGCGTGCAGCAGGTCGTCCGGGACGCCACGATCGCCAGGGTCGTCGCCTGGCTGGGCACCGACGGCCAGGGCAGGCCCAACCTCTACGCCGACGAGTCCGGGCGGCTCCGGCTCGGCCCCGAGGTCTGCACCGACTGGACGGTCTTCCGCGATCTCGTCCGCCGATCGCACGCCGACCCCGCCGGGCGCCCCGCGCTGCTGGAGAGGGCGCTCGACCTGGTCCGCGGCCCGCTGCTGAGCGGGCGCCCGCGCGGCCGCTACGCCTGGCTGGCCGCCGACGACCTGGAGTACGACGTGACCGCGGGTGTGGCGGACGCCGCCCACCGGCTCTGCGAGGTGCGGCTGGCCCGCGGCGAGATCGACGAGGCCGTGGCGGCGGTACGGGCCGGGCTGCTGCTGGCCGCCGACGACGAGGGGCTCTGGCGCGACCTGCTGCGCGCCACCCACCTCACCGGCGACCCGGTCCGGCTGCGCGCCGTGGCCGACGCCCTGCACCGGCGGGCCGCCTCCCACCCGTACGGCGGCGGGATGGCCCCCGAGACCGACGCCCTGATCGACGAGCTGCTGCCCTCGTGGCGGATGCGCTCGGCCCCGACGGCATGACGGTCCGGGCGCGGGGCCCCGTACGGGAGGAGTCCCCGCGGAACGGGCCGGCCGGGGACGAGCGGGTGCGGGGCGGACCGGAACGGATCGAGTGGAGACCGGTGAACGAGACGGGACGAAGGAGGCGGCCATGCCGAATCGTGCATACCGGTGGTTCCGGCGGACCGGCGCTCCTAGCGTGACCCGTATGCGTGCCGTGATCGCGCTGGCCCTGCTCCCGGTCCTCGTCCTTCCGGCGGCCTGTGCCCCGCCGGAGCCTCCCCCGTTCGTTCCGGCCGATCTCTCCTCCGGCACCGGCGCCTCCGTGTCCGCCTCCCCGTCGGGGCCCCCGACCGGAGAGGCGGCGGCGCCGAGGACGGAGACGGTCAGGGTCGCGCCGGGCGTGCGGGTCGTGGTCGAGTGGCCGGTCGCCCCCGACCCGGACCGGAGCGCGATGATCGAGGTCTTCCGCGACTACGTCGCCGGGGCGTTCCGGGCGGTGACGAGCGAGGGCCGCGACACCGGTTACCTCGGCCTGGTCGAGCACGACGCGGCCGACGACGCGTCCGCCTGGGCGCAGGCGTTCCTCGACCGGCGCAGGTCCGTACGGGGGGTCGCCCGGTTGTACATGCCGAACGTCAGCGCGGTGAGCGGTTCGGGCGACCGGCGGGGGGCGCAGCTGGACGTCTGCGTCGACGAGACGAGGATGCGGCTTCTCGACGCCTCCACGGGTGAACCGGTCCCCAGGCAGCCCGACTGGACGAGGAGGCCCTTCCTGCAGTCCGCGGCGATGGGCCGGATCGAGGACGGGAGCTGGCGCATCAGGCTCTTCCGCCACGCCAAGCTCCCGGACGAGCGCGCGAAGGGTTGCCTGAGATGACGTTCTCCCCATGGCCGTGTCCGCATACCGGAGGTGCTTGATGATCGGGAAAGTGATCGTCGCGGGGCTGCTGATGCTCGCGCCCCCGGTGACCGCGGCCGTGTCCCCGGTGTCCCCGATGTCCCCGGTGCTCCCGGTGACCGCGGCCGCGCCGGTGGCCGCCGACCCCGAACCCCAGGGCACGACCGGGGAGGCCTACCAGAGGGGGCGCGAGGCCGGGGTCGCTCTCAAGGACTCCCAGATCGTGATCACCGGCACGGGGCTCACCGGGAAGAGCGACGGCTACCGGATCAAGCGCCCCTGCTGGTACGAGCCCCGCGGGAACGCCGAGGAGAGGCTGGAGGCGGAGCGGAAGGCCCTGCCCGACGCCCTCCCCGAGCAGGAGTGGAAGAGACGCAAGGAGGCCCTGGAGAAGTTCGAGGAGAAGGTCGGCCAGGAGGGCACCTGGTGGCAGCGCGCCTACAACTCCGCCGACCCGGCCGGTATGGCGTGCGTGGCCGCCCTGGGCGAACCCGACGTCTGGGCTCCGCCCGGCACCACCCCGCCCAACGGGATCACCATCGAAGAGCTCGTCGAGATCGCCCGCGCCGCGCTGACCGTGCCCGACCCGAAGGTCGAGATCAATCCGGACGTCAAGAGCTACGTCAACCTGCCCACCTGGGTCTGGCTGGGAGGCGCCGGTGAGACCACCCGGTCGGTCACCGCGACGCTGCCCGGGGTCATGAGCGCCACCGTGACCGCCACCCGCGGGAAGATCGACATCGACCCGGGCACCACCGGCGACCGGGCGAGGGTCGCGGAGAGCGGGTGCGGCGAGGGCGGCGTGCCGTACCGCAAGGGCGCCGACGACGGCGACGACCCTCCCTGCGGGGTGACCTATCTGCGGGCCTCGGTCGACCAGCCGCGCGGCGTCTACGAGCTGACGGTCACCGCGGTCTGGGACATCGAGGTCGAGGACGACGTGGTGCCCTTCGCCTACGACCCGGTCGAGGTCGGCGCCACCCGGGACGTCCCGGTGGGCGAGGTGCAGAGCACGGTCAGGAAGACCGGCTAGCGACCCCGGCCCTCCCTCGGCCCGGGGATCCGGGCCCTGAGCGTTCACGGGCCCCGAAGCCCGGTGCCCCTCCCGGCCCGGGAGGGGCACCGGACGCGAGGGCCCCGGCCCCGGGTGCCTTCGTCCTCCCGGAACCGGGGCCCTCGCGGCCACCCGTGGTGCGCGTCCCTAGTGCTCCCGGATCCGTAGCCGCTCGGCGGCCGGGGCCCCCTCGTGGGTGAGCAGCCACTGCTTGACCGGGGTGCCGTAGTAGTAGCCGCCGTACCCGCCGCCGGACGGCAGGATCCGGTGGCAGGGCACGAAGGGCGCGATCAGGTTCCGCGCGCACGCCGAGCCCGCGGCCCTGGCCGCGGTCCTGGGCAGCCCCGCCCTCTCGGCCAGCTCGGCGTAGCTGATCGTGACGCCCGCGGGCACCTGGCGCAGGGCGGTGAGCAGCCGCTGCCGGATGGGCGTGCCCGGCTGCTCCACCGGCACCGCGTCGAGGGCGGTCAGGTCACCGTCCAGGTAGTCGCGTACCGCCCGCGCCGGCCGGCCCAGGTCGTCGGTGAGGTCCATCCCCTCGGCGCGCAGCTCGGGGGAGAGCCGCTCGAACATCTCCTGCGGGCCGGTGGTGGTGAAGCCCGCCGCCAGCAGCACGCCCTGGCGGGCGAGCATGGCCAGCGGGCCGATCGGGGTGTCGAGAACCTGTGCCTCTATCATTCCGAACTCCAAAGGTGCAGCGCGGCGTACGCCCGCCAGGGGCGCCACCGCTCGATGTGACTGTCAGGGATGCCCAGGCAGGCCATGGCCCGCCGCAGGCCGAGGTCTCCGCCGGGCCAGGCGTCGGGGTCGCGCAGTGCCCGCAGCGCGATGTAGCCCGCGGTCCACGGGCCGATCCCGGGGACCTCCAGCAGGCCGGCCACGGCCTCGGAGGGCTCCTGCCCGCCGTCCAGGTCGATCTCGCCGGCCGCGACCTTCGCGGCGAGCGCCCTGAGCGTGGCGGTGCGCCGCCCGGTCAGGCCGAGCCCGTCGAGGTCGGCCTCGGCGAGCCGGGCCGCGTCCGGGAACAGCAGGCCCGGTCCCGCGGGCGAGGCCGGGCTCCCGGCGCGGGCCGTGACGCGGCCCAGCAGGGTACGGGCGCCCGCGACGGAGATCTGCTGGCCGACCACGGCGCGGACGGCCATCTCGAAGCCGTCCCACGCGCCGGGCACCCGCAGCCCCGGGCGGGCGGCGACGAGCGGTGCCAGCGAGGTCTCGCCCAGCGCGGCGGAGATGGCCTCCGGGTCCGCGTCGAGGTCGAGCAGGCGCCGGCAGCGGGCCACGATCCGGGCGAGGTTGCGGGTGTCCTCGACGCTCACGTCCAGCCGGACGCGACCGGGTTCGGGGGTCAGGGTGACGGTGCCGCCCGCGACGGCGCGGCTGTAGGACGTCGCGTCCGCCCGCTCCAGCCCGGGGATCGCCCGCGCCGCCAGGAACCGCATCAGGGTGCCGGCGTCGTAGGGCTCCCGGTGGTGCAGCCGCAGGGTCAGCACGCTGGCGGCGGCCCCCGCGGTTCCCGTCCCGATGGCCGTGCCGGTCCCGCCCCGGGCCCCGGCGGCACCGGCTCCGACCCCGGCTCCGGTCCCGGCACCAGCACCGGCTCCGGGGCCGGCCGCCCTGCCCGTCGTCGCGCGCAGCTCACCGGGGGTGAAGCCGTAGGTGTCCTTCATGGCCGCGTTGAACTGCCGGACGCTGCCGAAACCCGCGGCGAACGCCACGTCGACGATCGGCAGCGCGGTCTCGGTCAGCAGCTGCTTGGCCAGCAGCAGGCGCTTGGTCCTGGCCACGGCCAGCGGCCCCACGCCGATCTCCGCGGTGAACAGCCGGTGCAGGTGACGGCCGGTGATGTGCAGCCGCCCGGCGAGCCCGGTCACCCCGCCGTCGTCGGCCACGCCCTCGTCGATCAGGCGGAGCGCCCGGCCGACCAGGTCGCCCCGGTGGTCCCAGCCGGGGTCGCCGGGGCTCAGCTCGGGACGGCAGCGCTTGCAGGGCCGGAACCCGGCCGCCTCGGCGGTGGCCGCGTACCGGTAGAAGCGCACGTTGCGGGTGGCGGGGGTGCGGGCCGGGCAGACCGGCCGGCAGTAGATGCGGGTGGAGGTGACCGCCGTGTAGAAC
The DNA here is from genome assembly GCF_055586505.1 of Streptosporangium sp. NPDC050148. Lineage (NCBI taxonomy): Bacteria > Bacillati > Actinomycetota > Actinomycetes > Streptosporangiales > Streptosporangiaceae > Streptosporangium > Streptosporangium sp. NPDC050148. The sequence continues at coordinate 128,906 of NZ_JBVJIA010000012.1, forward strand.
CGCCCGTCGAAGCGGGCGTCCCTCGCGGCGACCGCGCGGTAACAGGCGTTGAAGTCGAGCTCTCTCACGGACACGATGACGACGCTACCCGCGGTACGCCCGGCATCGCTGGCGGGAATCGGACACGACGGCGGAGGTCGTGACCCCTCCCCGAAGAGCGGGAACCCTACTTGGAGGAGACACCGACACCGATCTCGAACTCCCGGTAGACCCGCGCCCAGAACCCGTCGCGGAGCCAGACGCGGGCCTCGGGATAGGGGCGCAGCGAGTGCCCGAGCTCCTTCTCGGCCTCGATGAGCAACTCGGTGTCGATCACCGTGGGCAGGATCGGGCCGGGCAGCAGGTCGCGGATGTTGTCACGGCCACGGGTGAGGATCCACTTCTGGGCGACGTGCTCGCCGACCTCCTCGACGCGCGGACGGCTGGGGCCCAGCTTGGTGACCTGGCCGACCGGGATCTTGGGTTTGGCGGTCGCCGCGGTCCGGCCGGCGAAGACCTGGGCGGGGGAGGGCGCGGCCGGGGCGGCCGGGACCGGGACCGGCGCGGGGGCGCGGCTGAAGAAGGAGCGCAGGAAGTCGGCGCTGATGATCTCGACGGTGTCGGACTCCCAGACCAGGCGCTCGGCCTGGTTGGTGCCGTAGGGCGGCTCGACGCCCCACAGGTGGATCCGCACCCCGTAGGCCTGGGCGGCCTCGACGGCCGGGACCATGTCCTCGTCCCCGGCCAGCAGTATCGTGTCGCTCACCGCGTGGTGCCTGGCCAGCGCCTCCAGGTCGCTCCTGATCTGCGCGTCCACGCCCTTCTGCTGCCCGCGCGCGTTGAGGTTGCCCAGGCGGACCTTGACCCAGGGAAGCTGCGCGATGACCCGCTGGTCGACGGTCGGCACCCGGTCGCGGGCGGCGTCGTACCAGTAGATCCGGAGGAGCTCGCCATGGATGCGCTCCTCCGCGTGCTTCTGCAGCGCCTGGATCAGCTCGTCGGCCGCCACCCGGTACTCCTTGCGCTCCTTGGCGGCGAGCAGCACCTCCCCGGCGGCGGCGTACAGGTAGCCGACGTCGACCAGGACGGCGTACTTGCCGGGGATGGGGCGTGACGTGAGGTCCAGGATGGTCATGGCGTCCTCCAGGCCTCGGAACTAGCTGATCGGCTGACTATATGCGCCCATTTCTTAGATGGTCCCAACTCTCGTGCAAGTTGACACCCCGTTCTCGGGATCTATCTGGGCAGTGCGCTTGATCTCCATGCGCCTTGTCCAATAGGAAGTGCTTTTCGCATGTGATGCGCGTGATTGCTCCAGGATTTCGGCGTCTGCGGGTCTTGTGACGCCGGAATCGGTGGTCCGGCCTGCGCGGAGAGGGCGATCACCACGGCCGCGATCTCCTCGGGCGTGGCGTCCCCTTTAACGATCTTCAAATGGTTCACAGCGGTATGTTCCCGTGCTTCTTGGGGGGCAGGGTGGCGCGCTTGTTGCGCAGTGCCCGCAGTGCCCTGACGATCTGGACGCGGGTGTCGGAGGGGCGGATCACCGCGTCCACATACCCTCGTTCGGCCGCGAGATACGGATTGGCGAGCGTGTCCTCGTACTCGGTGACCAGCCGGGCCCGCTGGGCATCCGGGTCCTCGGCCGCCATCAGCTCGCGCCGGTAGAGGATGTTGACCGCGCCCTGCGCGCCCATCACCGCGATCTGCGCCGTCGGCCAGGCCAGGTTGACGTCCGCGCCCAGGTGCTTGGACCCCATGACGTCGTACGCGCCGCCGTAGGCCTTGCGGGTGATGACCGTGACCAGCGGCACGGTCGCCTCGGCGTAGGCGTAGAGCAGCTTGGCGCCCCGGCGGATGATGCCGTTCCACTCCTGGTCGGTGCCCGGCAGGAAGCCGGGGACGTCCACGAAGGTCAGCACCGGGACGTTGAAGGCGTCGCAGGTACGGACGAACCGCGCCGCCTTCTCCGAGGCCGCGATGTCCAGCGTCCCGGCGGAGCTCATCGGCTGGTTGGCGACGATCCCCACCGAGCGTCCCTCGACGCGGCCGAACCCCACGATGATGTTGGGCGCGAACCCGGCGTGCACCTCGAGGAACTCGCCCTCGTCCAGGACGTGCTCGACGACCTCGTGCATGTCGTAGGGCCGGTTCGCCGAGTCCGGGATCAGCGTGTCGAGCTCGCGGTCGGCGTCGGTGGTCTCCATCACGGGGTCGGCCGCGAAGACCGGCGTCTCGTCCATGTTGTTGGACGGCAGGTAGGACAGCAGCGCGCGGGCGTACTCCAGGCAGTCGGCCTCGTCGGCGGCCTCGTAGTGCGCCACGCCCGAACGGGAGTTGTGCGTGTGCGCCCCGCCGAGCTCCTCGAACGTCACCTCCTCGCCGGTGACGGTCCTGATCACGTCGGGGCCGGTGATGAACATGTGCGACTTCTCCGAGACCATCAGCACGAAGTCGGTGAGCGCGGGGGAGTAGACGGCGCCGCCCGCGCACGGGCCCATGATCAGTGAGATCTGCGGGATGACCCCGGAGGCGTGCACGTTCCGCTTGAAGATCTCGGCGTACAGGCCGAGCGAGACCACGCCCTCCTGGATGCGCGCCCCGCCGGAGTCGTTGATGCCGATCACCGGGCAGCCGGTCTTCAGCGCGTGGTCCATCACCTTGACGATCTTCTCTCCGAAGACCTCGCCCAGGGAGCCGCCGAAGACGGTGAAGTCCTGGGCGAAGATCGCCACCGGACGGCCGTCGACCGTGCCGTACCCGGTCACCACCCCGTCGCCGTACGGCCGCTCGCGCTCCAGGCCGAAGCTGGTGGACCGGTGCCTGGCGAGCTCGTCGAACTCCACGAAGCTGCCCTCGTCGAGGAAGGCCAGGACCCGTTCCCGTGCGGTCATCTTGCCCTTGGCGTGCTGCCTCTCGACGGCGCGCGCCGAACCCGCGTGGGCGGCCTCGTGCAGCCGGCGCTCCAGGTCGGCCAGTTTCCCGGCGGTCGTGCGGATGTCGGGTCCGGGATCCACCGGCTCGGCGCTCATCGAAAACCTCCAGTGCGGGCGTCCCCGGCTCTGGCCCCGGGGAGGGACACGGCACGGTATCGCGCGGTGCCGGTCCAGTTTCGCCTGCCTCCACGGCGAGAGCCAAGCCGCCTGTGTGCGCGACGGCCGGACCGTCCGCACCGTGCGAGCCGGGCCGTCTCCACGGCGAGAGCCAAGCCGCCTGTGCGCGACGGCCGGACCGGTGGGCCCACCGCGGATCTCCCCCGGGCAGGCCGTGGACCTAGGCTGGTCCGACGGCCGATCCCGGGCGATCCGCGGCGAGGCGGCCGCGAACTATCGGTGCAGATCATTCGTTCCCCCACCAGGGTCGGCCGACCCCCAAAGGAGGCACCATGCCGGACGTCATGGAAGCGGTACGGACCAGCGGTCTGGTCAAGAGATTCGGGCAACAGGTGGCCGTGGCGGACGTCGACCTGGTGGTGCCCCGCGGTGGCTTCGCCGGACTCGTCGGCCCCAACGGCGCGGGGAAGACCACCACGCTCAGCATGGTCACCGGGCTGCTCCGCCCCGACGGCGGCTCGATCCACATCGACGGCGTCGACGTCTGGCGCGACCAGGTCGCGGTCAAGAGCCGCATCGGCGTGCTGCCCGAGGGCCTGCGCCTGTTCGAGCGGCTCTCGGGCCGGGAGCTGCTCTCCTACAACGGCCAGCTCCGCGGCATCCCCCGCGCGGAGGTGCGGCAGCGCTCCGACGAACTGCTGGAGGTCATGGGCCTGACCGAGTCGGCCGACAAGCTCGTCGTCGACTACTCCACCGGCATGCGCAAGAAGATCGGCCTGGCCGCGGCGCTGCTGCACAACCCCGCGGTGCTCTTCCTCGACGAGCCGTTCGAGGGCGTGGACCCGGTCAGCGCCAACACGCTCGTCGAGGTGCTCCGGCGCTACACCGCCTCCGGTTCGACCGTGGTCTTCTCCAGCCACGTCATGGAGCTGGTCGAGCGCCTGTGCGACTGGGTCTCGGTGATGAACCGCGGGCGGATCGTCGCGCAGGGCCCGCTGGACGAGGTCAGGGCGGGCCGCAGCCTCAACGAGGCGTTCCTCGCCCTGGTCGGCGCCCGCGCGGGCGAGGGAACGAGCGGGCAGGAGGGCCTGTCATGGCTGGGCGCGACCCCCAGATGAGCGCCGTCCCGACCCCCGCCCCCGCCCCCGCCCCCGCCCCGGCCGCCCCCGCCGCCGCCCCGGTGGGCCCCATGGTGTTCGTACGGCTGAAGCTGCGGCTCGTCGCGGGCAACCTGCGCGGCAGCACCCAGCGCCTGCTGGGGTTCGTCTTCACGGTGCTCGCCGCGATCGTGCTCGCCTCCTTCGGGTTCCTGATGATGGCCGGGCTGCGCCTGACCTCCCCCGACCTCGCCGTGGACGTGGTGACCGTGCTGTTCACCTTCCTCCTGGTGGGCTGGGCGATCGTGCCGCTGCTGGCGTTCGGGCTGGACGACACCCTCGACCCGTCGCGCCTGGCGCTGTTCCCGCTGCGCACCGGCAGGCTCGCCACCGGCATGTTCGCCGCCTCGATCACCGGGGTCTGGCCGGCCGCCACGCTGATCGTGACGCTCGGGGCCGTGGCCGGGCTGGCCCACGGGATCGGCGCGGTGCTGCTGGGCGTGGTCGCGGTGCTGCTGCACTTCGCGCTCTGCGTCGTCCTCTCCCGGCTGGCCACCACGGCCCTGTCGGGGGTGCTGCGCAGCCGCAAGGGACGCGACGTGCTGGCCGTCTCCGCGATCTTCGTGGTGCTGGCGGCCCAGCTGCCCAACCTGCTGCTCAACGGCGGCCTGTCCGCCGACCCGCAGGCCCTGCTGCGCTCCCTGGCGTCGGTGCTGCGCTGGACCCCGTCCGGCCTGGCCGCGCACGCCGTCGCCGGAGGCGGCCTCGTCGCGCTCACCGGGATCGCCGTGCTCGCCGCCCTGGTCGCGGTGATCGGTTGGCTATGGATCACGGCCCTGCGCCGCGCCCTGGTCTCCACGGACGCCTCCACCCAGGGTGCGGCGGTGCGCGACTCCGGCGGCCTGTCGGCCAGGTTCCTGCCGTACGGCCCGCTCGCCGCGGTCGTGGGCAAGGAGCTCAAGTACGCCCGCCGCGACCCCCGGGGCAGGGTCGGCTGGTTCGCCGCCGTCGCGGTCGCCGGGATCATGGCCTTCTCGATCAACGACGGCAGCGGCCCGGCCGGTGTCGGCCTGGCGGTGGCGCCCGCCTGCCTCGGCGCCGCGATGATCGCCATCCAGGGGTGCAACGCCTTCGGCATCGACGGCCGCTCCCTGTGGATGAACACCGTCGTGTACGGGAACGACCGCGACTGGCGGACCGACCTCACCGGGCGGCACCTGGCCGTGGCGGTGATCGCGGTCCCGCTGCTGCTGGCGCTCTCCGTGGTCGCCGCGCTGCTCGCCGGGAACCTGCTGTGGGCGGTCCCGGCGGTGCTCGCCGCCTGGGGCGTCCTGGGCGTCGGCCTCGGCATGGGAGCGCTGACCAGCGTGTGGCTGCCCTACACCGTGCCCGAGCGGCTGAACGCCTTCACCGGCGCGGCTCCCGGCCAGGGCGGCATCGCCTTCGCGGCCTCGTTCGGCGCGCTGCTGGGCACCGGGGTGCTCTCGCTGCCGATCCTGGTGCCGATGGGGATGGGTCTCACCTGGGTGTGCGCGCTGGCCGTCCCCTACGGCCTGCTGCTGTCCTGGGCCGGTCGCAGGATCGCCGCAAGGCAGGCGTTCGCCCGGTATCCGGCCCTGCTGGAGGCGACCTCGGCGGCCACCTGAATGGTCTAGTCCAATGGGTGAGACCGGTCTCCGCCGGTCGAAACCCGGTCGGTACCCTGACGGGCATGGCCACCATCGTGTCCCAGCAGGCAGAGCGTTCCTCCGCTGTCACCGAGATGCCCGACGAGCTGCGCGCGGACGTGCGGCTGCTCGGCGAACTCCTCGGGCAGGTCATCGCCGAACACGGCGGCGATGACCTGCTCGCCGATGTCGAACGACTGCGCAAGGCCGTCATCGGGGCGCGCCGCGGGCAGGTCTCGGTCGACGAGATCACCGCGATGGTGGCCGAATGGCCCATCGACCGCGCCGTGCACATCGCCCGGGCCTTCACCTGCTACTTCCACCTGGCCAACCTGGCCGAGGAGCACTTCAGGATCCGCGTCCTGCGGGTCCGCGACACCGGCGAGGAGCCGCTGCCGGAGTCGCTGGCCCAGGCCGTCCAGGAGCTCGGCGGCGGCAAGGTCGCCGACCTGGTCGAGGGACTGCGCCTGCACCCGGTGCTGACCGCGCACCCCACCGAGGCCCGCAGGCGCGCCGTGGTCACCGCCATCCAGCGCATCAGCGGCCAGCTCGCCGCGTACAACAGCTCCGACCGGGGGGCCGCGGAGCGGGCCGAGACGCGGCGGCGGCTGCTGGAGGAGATCGACCTGCTCTGGCGCACCGCCCAGCTCAGGTCCACCAAGCTGGACCCGCTGGACGAGGTCCGCACCGCCATGGCGGCCTTCGACGAGACCCTCTTCCGGGTGGTCCCGCAGGTCTACCGGGCGCTGGACGCCGCGCTCGGCGGCAGCACCGGCACCGAACGCCCCCGCGCCCGCGCCTTCATCCGGTACGGGAGCTGGATCGGCGGCGACCGCGACGGCAACCCGAACGTCACCGCCAAGGTGACCCGTGACGCGGTGCTCATCCAGGCCGAGCACGTGCTGATCGCCCTGGAGAACGCCACCTCGCGCATCGGCCGCTCGCTGACCCTCGGCGCGGACCACACCCCGGCCTCGCGCGAGCTGCGGGCCGCGCTGTCCGCCGCGGAGAACGACCACCCCGACGTGGTCTCGGAGATGGCCACCCGCTCCCCGGGCGAGCCGCACCGGCAGTGGCTGATGTTCGTCGCGGCGCGCATCGCGGCCACCCGGCAGCGCGGCCTCGACCTCGCCTACCGCTCGCCCGAGCAGCTTCTGGCCGACCTGCGCACCGCCCAGGAGTCGCTGGTCGCGGCCGGGGCGATGCGGCAGGCCTACGGCGAGTTGCAGCACCTCATCTGGCAGGTGGAGACGTTCGGTTTCCACCTGGCGGAGCTGGAGGTGCGCCAGCACTCCCAGGTCCACGCGGCCGCGCTGGAGGAGATCGCCGCCGGGCGCACCTCCGAGCGGACCGAGGAGGTGCTGGCCACGATCCGCACCATCGCCTGGATCCAGGAACGGTTCGGGGTGACCGCCTGCCGCCGCTACGTCGTCTCCTTCACCCGCTCGGCCGACGACATCGCCGCGGTCCACGAGCTGGCCGCGCACGCCCTGGGCGAGCGGGCCCCGCGCCTGGACGTGGTCCCGCTGTTCGAGTCGGGCGCCGACCTGGCCGCGGCCCCGGCCGTGCTGTCGGGGATGCTGGAGATCCCGGCCGTGCAGGCCGCGCTGGCCGAGGAGCGGCGCCTGGAGGTGATGCTCGGCTACTCCGACTCCGCCAAGGAGCTCGGCCCGGCCGCGGCCACCCTCAAGCTGTACGAGGCCCAGGAGGCGCTGGCCGCCTGGTCGGCCGAGCACGACGTACCGCTGACGCTCTTCCACGGCCGGGGCGGCGCCCTGGGCCGGGGCGGCGGCCCGGCCAACCGCGCCGTGCTCGCGCAGGCCCCCGGGTCGGTGGGCGGCCGGTTCAAGGTCACCGAGCAGGGCGAGGTCATCTTCGCCCGCTACGGCCACGACGCCATCGCCCGCCGACACATGGAGCAGGTCACCTCGGCGGTGCTGCTGGCCTCCACCCCGTCCATCGAGGCGCGTACCGCCGAGGCCGCCGGGCGGTTCCGCGGGGTGGCCGAGCGGGTCGCCTCGGCCTCGGAGAAGGCCTACCGGCAGCTGACCGAGGCGCCCGGCTTCCCGGAGTGGTTCTCCCTGGTCAGCCCGCTGGAGGAGATCGGCTCGCTCCGGCTGGGCTCCCGCCCGGCCCGCCGCGGCCTGGGCGCCCCCCGCTCCCTGGACGACCTGCGGGCCATCCCGTGGGTGTTCGCCTGGGCGCAGACCCGCGTCAACCTGCCCGGCTGGTACGGCCTGGGCAGCGGCCTGCAGGCGGTGATCTCCGAGACCGGGCTGGAGGAGCTGCGCGCCGCCTACCGCGAGTGGCCGCTGTTCGCCTCGCTGCTGGACAACGTGGAGATGTCGCTGGCCAAGACCGACCGCGACATCGCCGCCCGCTACCTCGCGCTCGGCGCCAGGGACGACTTCGTCGAGCAGGTGCTCGCCGAGTACGACCTGACCCGCCGCCTGGTGCTGGAGACCACCGGCCACACCCGCCTGCTGGAGGACCGGAAGGTCCTCTCCCGCGCGGTGCAGCTCCGCGACCCGTACGTGGACGCCCTGTCGCACCTGCAGCTGCGCGCCCTGTCCACGCTCCGCGCGGACGGGGGGCTCTCGGAGGAGGAGCGCGAGAACCTCTCGACGCTGCTGCTGCTGTCGGTCAACGGCGTCGCCGCGGGCCTGCAGAACACCGGCTGACCGGCCCGGCCCCTGACCGTTCCACCCGTGGCCGCCCCGTGCCGTCCCGCCAGGACGGGCACGGTCACGGGGTGAGGCGGTGCGCTCCGGCGTAGACGTTGAAGCGCTCCTCGCGCAGGAAGCCGACCAGCGTCATGTCGAACTCCCTGGCCAGCTCGACGGCCAGGGAGGAGGGCGCGGAGACCGCGCAGACGACCGCCAGGCCCGCGGTGAGGGCCTTCTGCATGATCTCGTAGCTGGTCCGCCCGCTGACCATGAGCAGGTGATCGTCCAGCGGCAGCCTGCCGGTCGTCATGGCCCAGCCGACGAGCTTGTCCAGCGCGTTGTGCCGTCCCACGTCCTCGCGGACGGCGAGCGCCTCTCCTTCGGGGGTGAACAGCCCGGCGGCGTGCAGCCCCCCGGTCTTGCCGAAGACGCCCTGGGCCCGCCTGAGCCGGTCGGGGAGGCCGTACAGGACCTCCGGGGAGATGAGCGGGCCCTGCCCGGCGGGTGCCGGGGGGCGGCGGTCGCGCAGCGCGTCGAGGCTCGCGGTACCGCAGACGCCGCACGCGCTGGACGTCACGAAGTGCCGGTCCAGCGAGGGCAGGTCGGGCAGCGGGCCGTGGAGCCGTACGGTGACGGTGTTGTAGCGCGCCTGCGGGGGCACGTCCTCGTCGGTGCAGTAGGCGATGGACGCCACGTCGGCCGGGGTGGCGACGCCCTCGCCGTACAGGAACCCGGCGGCCAGCTCGAAGTCGTGTCCCGGGGTGCGCATGGTGATCGCGACCGTGCGGTGCTCCGAGCCCGAGCGGACCCGGATCTCCAGCGGCTCCTCGGTGGCCAGGTCGTCGCGGCGCTCGTGCAGCGTGCCCGAGCGCATCTGCCCGACCCGCGCCCGGGTGGTGGGCCCCGGCCTGCGCGTGACCTCGGCGGACGCGCTCGTCGGGTCGGGACGTCCGCTCATCCGCATCCTCCAGGGTGGAGACCTCAGGCCCGTCCCGGACCGGTGCCCGGCGAGCACCCGGCGAGCACCCGACGGGTATCCGGCGGGCACCCGGCGGGCACCCGGCGGACACGGTGCGGCCGGTGAGCGGCCGGCCGGGTACGGCGTGCCCGGTGCGCGCGGCGGGGTGCCGCGTGCCCCGGCGACGTGTCCGATCACGGTGACGGTCAGGCCACCATATGCGCTGCCGCCGCGCCACGGACGCGGGCCCTGCGATGACATACGGTGATTAGGTACCGGTCGCTCCCTCGGGAAGGCAGGATGGTCAGGTGCTCGATTCGCCCTTCACCGATCTCGAACGCCCGCCGCTCTCCCAGGCGGCGCTCACCCGGGCCCTGGTCCGCCCCGGTGGCCTGTGGTCCGACGTCACCGTGGTCGCCAGGACCGGATCGACCAACGCGGACCTCGGGCAGGCCGCCCGCGACGGCGTCCGGCAGGGGGCCGTCATCGTCGCCGAGACCCAGTTCGCCGGGCGGGGCAGGCTCGGCCGGGCGTGGAGCGCTCCACCGCGCTCGGGCCTGACGTTCTCCATGCTGTTCCGCCCCGACCCGCCCCCGGCCAGGCAGGGCTGGCTCCCCCTGCTCGTCGGCCTGGCGGTCGCGTCCGCGGTGCGGAAGGTCACCGAGGTCGACGTCCGGCTCAAGTGGCCCAACGACCTGCTGGTCGGCGAGCGCAAGCTCGCCGGGGTGCTCGCCGAGCGGATCGACAGCGCGGTGATCGTGGGGGTCGGGCTCAACGTGAGCCTGCGCGCCGAGGAGCTGCCGGTGGAGACCGCCACCTCGCTGGTCATCGAGAAGGCCGGCTGCGCCGACCGGGACCCGCTCCTGCGCGCGGTGCTGCGGGAGGTCGAGACCCACTACCGGGAGTGGTCCGAGGCCGACGGCGACCCCGAGGCGTGCGGTCTGCGGGCCGCCTACCTGGCGGCCAGCGCCACGGTCGGCCGCCGGGTCCGGGTGGAGCTGCCCGGGGAGCGGGTGCTGACCGGCACGGCCACCGGCGTCGACCACACGGGTCACCTGCTCGTGGACGCCAAGGGGGAGCAGCACGTGCTCAGCGTGGGGGACGTGGTGCACGTCCGCCCGCAGGGCTCGTGACCCCGCGTGCCCCCTTTCGTCCGCCCACGTGCCTGCCGTGCGCCGTACGGTTCGTGACGCCGCGCGTGTTCGCTCCCGCGGCTCATGACGCGGGGCACGCGGACGTGCCACGATTTGGCCCATGGGTCTACCCGATCACCAGATGACGGAGGGGGAACGACGGATCAGGTCGTTCCGCCCTCACTGGAAACGCCTCATCGTGCCGTTCCTCGCGCTGATCCTGATCATCCTGGCGTCCGGTGCCGCCGTCTTCTTCATGCCCGACTTCGAGTACACGTTCTACGCGCTGATCGCGGTGGCCGTGATCAGCGTCGGCCTGCTGACGGTGTGGTCGTTCGTGCCGTACCTGCGCTGGAGGAACACCACGTACGTGCTCACCTCGCACCGGCTCACCATCGGCACCGGCGTGCTGAGCACGTCCGTCGACGACATCCCGATGGCCAAGGTCGTGGCGGTCAGCGCCGACCAGACGCTGACGGAGAGGCTCTTCGGCTGCGGCACGCTCGTCGTGGAGTCGGCGGGCGACAGCGGCCGGATCACGCTCCGCGACATCCCGCGCATCCAGGACGTGCGGACCGAGCTGTTCCGCGCGATCGACGAGGCGGCCGACGGGGAGCCCTCCGAACCCGGCGGGCGGTGACCGATGGGGCGTGACCTCCCGGACCGGGGCGAGGACCGGTACCGGAACCCCGCGGGAAGTCCGGGCGAGGGGCCCGGGGGCACCGGGGGGCGGGCCGGGACGGGTACGGAGGCGACGGGCACGCGGGAGACGGTCCCGGAGGAGACGGGACCCGAGGGGACGGGACCCGAGGGGACGGAACCGGAGGGGGCGGGTACGCGGGAGACGGGACCGGAGGCGACGGATCAGGCCGGGCGGGTGCCCGCGGGGCGCCCGACGGCGGAGCAGATCGAGCACCTCTTCGTCGGCACGGCCCCCCGCTACACCCGGATCCAGGTGGCGGCGCTCGCCGGGGTCCCGCAGGAGCTCACCGAACGGATCTGGCGGGCCCTGGGGTTCGCCACGCTTCCCGACGACGCCGTGGCCTTCACCGACGCGGACGTCGCGGTGCTGCTGCGGGTCCGGGCGATGATGGAGAACGGCCTGATGGACGACCGGACCGTCATCCGGATGTCCAGGGCGCTCGGCCAGACCACCGCCAGGCTCGCCCAGTGGCAGGCCGAGATCATGATCGGTGCCATGCTCGACCCCGGAGAGCGGCCGGCCGACGAGGACCTGGCCGCGGTCATGGACACCTCCCGCAGGCTGCTCCCGGACTTCGAGAAGGTGCTGGTGCACGTCTGGCGCGCCCAGCTCGCCGCCGCCGGGACCCGCCTGCTGACCGTCGCCGACATCGACGACCGGATCGCGCCGGCCCGGCTCACGCTGACGGTGGGCTTCGCCGACCTGGTCTCCTTCACCCGGGTCTCCCGGGAGCTGGACGAGCGCGGGCTGGCCGAGCTGGTCGAGGGCTTCGAGGCGCGGGCCTCAGACGTCGTCGCCGAGCACGGGGGACGGCTGATCAAGACCCTCGGCGACGAGGTGCTCTTCTCGGCCTCCGACCCGCGCACGGCCGCGGCGATCGCCCTGGACATGGTCGAGACGGTCCGCCGGTACGGGCCGGACGTGCGGATCGGGCTGGCGTACGGCCCGGTGGTGCCGATCATGGGGGACGTGTTCGGCACCACGGTCAACCTGGCGGCCAGGCTCACGGCCATCGCCCGTCCCGGCACGATCGTCGTCGACGACGGGCTGGCCGGGGCGCTGGAGGGCGCGCCCGGCGTCGAGGTGGGCCGCATCCCGCGCAGGCCCGCCCGCGGACTCGGGGTGGTCCAGCCTTATGTTCTGCGCCGGAGTCCTGATAGTCATTGACCGACCACCGAGCTCCGGGTGCGGCCCCGAGGACCGTCCCGCAGGGAGGCGAGCGCACGGAGCCCCGCGAGTACCGCGGAGCCTCCCGGGGCTCGCGGGGGGCTCGGAGAGTTTCCGGAACAGATGAGGTGCAGGAATGCCGTACACCGTGCAAGGCGTGGTCGCGCGTGGCAAGGGCGAGCCGGTCTCGCTGGAGACCGTCATCGTGCCCGATCCGGGACCGGGGGAGGCGGTGGTGAACGTCCAGGCCTGCGGCGTCTGCCATACCGACCTGCACTACCGGGAGGGGGGCATCAACGACGAGTTCCCGTTCCTGCTGGGTCATGAGGCCGCCGGGGTGGTCGAGGCGGTCGGCGAGGGCGTCACCGAGGTGGCCCCCGGTGACTTCGTGATCCTGAACTGGCGGGCGGTGTGCGGGAACTGCCGGGCGTGCCTGCGCGGCCGTCCGTGGTACTGCTTCGCGACCCACAACGCCTCCCAGGCGATGACCCTGGAGGACGGGACGCCGCTCAGCCCCGCGCTGGGCATCGGCGCGTTCGTCGAGAAGACGCTGGTGGCGGCCGGGCAGTGCACCAAGGTGGACCCCTCGGCCCCGGCGAAGGTGGCCGGGCTGCTGGGGTGCGGCGTGATGGCGGGCCTGGGCGCGGCGATCAACACCGGCGGGGTGGGGCGCGGCGACAGCGTGGCGGTCATCGGGTGCGGCGGTGTCGGTGACGCGGCCATCCTGGGGGCCCGGCTGGCGGGCGCCTCGAAGATCATCGCGGTGGACGTGGACGACCGCAAGCTCGGCTGGGCCACCGAGTTCGGCGCCACCCACACGGTCAACTCCCGCACCCAGGACGTGGTCGAGACGGTCAAGGAGCTCACCGGCGGCAACGGCGCGGACGTGGTCATCGAGGCCGTGGGCCGTCCCGAGACCTACAGGCAGGCGTTCTACGCCCGCGACCTGGCCGGGACCGTGGTCCTGGTGGGGGTGCCCACCCCGGAGATGACGCTGGAGCTGCCGCTGATCGACGTCTTCGGCCGCGGTGGCGCGCTGAAGTCCTCCTGGTACGGCGACTGCCTGCCCAGCCGCGACTTCCCGATGCTCATCGACCTGTACCTGCAGGGACGGCTGGACCTGGACCGCTTCGTCTCCGAGACGATCGGGCTGGGCGACGTCGAGGAGGCCTTCGCGCGGATGCACCGCGGCGAGGTCCTGCGCTCGGTGGTGATCCTGTGATCGACAAGATCATCACCTCGGGCACCTTCTCGCTGGACGGCGGGACCTGGGACGTCGACAACAACGTCTGGATCGTCGGCTCGGCGAGCGAGGTCATCGTCGTCGACGCCGCGCACGACGCCGCCGCGATCGCCCAGCGGGTCGGTGGCCGGGAGGTCAGGGCCATCGTGTGCACCCACGCGCACGACGACCACATCGACGCGGCCGCCGAGCTCGCTCAGCGGACGGGCGCGCCGGTCCTGCTGCACCCGGCCGACCGGGTGCTGTGGGAGATGGTCTACGCCGACCTGCCGTACGTCCCGCTCCAGGACGGCCAGGTGCTCTCGGCCGGAGGGGTCGAGCTGACCGTGCTGCACACGCCGGGTCACTCCCCGGGCGCGGTCTGCCTGTACGGCGCGGACATCTGCACGGTCTTCAGCGGCGACACCCTGTTCCAGGGCGGCCCCGGCGCGACCGGGCGGTCCTTCTCCTCGTTCGACACGATCATCGAGTCGATCAAGGGCCGGTTGCTGACCCTGCCCCCGGAGACGGTCGTGCACACCGGCCACGGGCCCTCGACCGTCATCGGCCAGGAGGCGGGGCACCTGGAGGAGTGGCTGGCCAGAGGGCACTGAGAAGGCGCCGAGGGCGTCCGTGAGCGTTCCGGACGCCCCGGGGCATTCTGGGCACCCTCCGGCCGGCCGGAGGGCCTGGAGCGGCGTGTGACGTGCACGCGGACGGATCCGGTGGGCGCGGGGTGTGGATCTCGGGACCTGCCGGCGACCTGTTCCGGAGGGACGGGCGGGGTCGCGGGAACGGCAGGAGGGTGTGACGGTCAGGTGAGTGTGCCCTACCTCACATAGGCAAGCCTAACCAAATGGGTTACCTTAGGTGTGCCTTACCTATGGTACCCTCATGAGAGGTCACACCCGCCGTGTACGTATGCGTCTGCCGAGCGGTCACCGAGAACGAGGTGCACGACTGCATCTCGGCAGGGGCGAAGAGTGCGCGCCAGATCCGCGACTCCACGGGTGCCGGTGGCGACTGCGCTTCTTGCGTGCGGAAAATTTGTGCGATCCTGAAGCGGTCTGAAGACTTGATGCCGACCGCATAGCACGAGGAGCCCGATCATGCAGGGCGACAAGAAGATCATTGAGCTGCTCAACGAGCAGCTCACCGCAGAGCTGACCGCGATCAACCAGTACTTCCTTCATGCCAAGATGCAGGAGAACTGGGGTTACACCCGGTTGGCCAAATACACCCGCGAAGAGTCCATCGACGAGATGCGCCACGCGGAGAAGCTCACCGACCGCATCCTCTTCCTGGAGGGGCTGCCCAACTATCAGAAGCTGGGCACCCTGCACATCGGCCAGACCGTGGCGGAGCAGCTCCGCGCGGATCTGAACGTCGAGCTGGAGGTGGTCACCCGCCTGCGGCCCGCCATCATCCTGATGCGCGAGAAGGGCGACGCCACCTCGGCCCGGATCTTCGAGGAGATCCTGGAGGACGAGGAGCGCCACATCGACTACCTGGAGACCGAACTGGGGCTGATCGGAAGCCTCGGGGAGCAGCTCTACCTCGCCCGCTACGCCGAGCCGCCGTCGGCGGAGTGATATGGATCGAGCGGAACACGCCCACCGGATCCCTTCCGGTCGGGCGTGTTCTGTTTTGTCGGCCGATCCTTTTGGGCCCCTGTGCTTTCGAGGGGCTTACTAGGTGGGGGACCTACCGCTCGGCCTCGGGCCGTTGCGGGATGACTATCCGGGATTTATCAGTGTTTGCCCAGGTCAATGGATAGGTCAACGACACGTCAAACCGCGCGCTGTACCCGGGAAACGATCCCCTAAGGTCCTACGATCGCAACATGACCTGTGTACTACTCGCCGAGGATGACACCTCGATTTCCGAACCATTGGCGCGCGCGTTGCGCCGCGAGGGTTATCAAGTAGAGGTGAGCCCTGACGGCCCGCAGGCTCTGGAACGAGCGCTGTCGGGCGGCATCGACTTGATCGTTCTCGATCTCGGTCTTCCCGAGATGGACGGCCTGGAGGTGGCCCGGCGCATCCGCGCGGAGGGCCACGGTACTCCCGTGCTGATACTCACCGCCCGCGTCGACGAGGTGGACACCGTGGTGGGCCTCGACGCCGGGGCCGACGACTACGTCACCAAGCCTTTCCGCCTGGCCGAGCTGCTGGCGCGCGTCCGCGCCCTGCTGCGGCGCGGCACGTCCGAGACGCCGGTGGTCCAGGGCGTGCGCATCGACGCCGACTCCCGCCGCGCCTGGATGGGCGACAAGGAACTCCATCTGACCACCAAGGAGTTCGACCTGCTGAGGGTCCTGGTCCGGGACGCCGGGAAGGTGGTCACCCGGGAGCAGATCATGCGCGAGGTGTGGGACACCAACTGGTGGGGTTCGACCAAGACCCTGGACATGCACATCTCCTGGCTACGCCGCAAGCTGGGGGACGACGCCGCCAAGCCCCGGTACATCACGACGGTTCGAGGGGTCGGCTTCAGGTTCGAGCGCGAGTAGGAGATGCGCCGCCGCCTGCTCTCCTCAACCCTCCTCGTCGCGGTCATCGGGGTGTTGTTGCTCGGCATTCCCCTCGGTGTGGCGGTCAACCGGCTCATCGAGGAGGAGGCGACCCAGGCGCTCTCCTCGCACGCCAAGAGCCTGCTGGGGGAGGTCGAGTACGCCCGGATCCAGGATCAGCCGGTCGACGAGCAGCAACTGGAACGTAAGTACTCCGATCTTTACATTCAGATTTACGCGAAGGGGACGCCGCCCCAGGTGATAACGGTGGGCACCGAGCCCCCCGAGAGCCAGAAGATGACCGAGGACGCCCAGTCGGAGAACGGCGTGTACGTCGCGGTCAGCCGGGACAGGACGGAGGTGGAACGCGAGGCGCACGCCTGGCTCTTCCTCATCCTCGGACTCGCCGCGGCTGCCCTGGCGGTCGCGGTGGGGCTCGCCATCGTGCAGTCGCGGCGCCTGACGCTCCCGCTCAGCGACCTGGCGATGATCGCCGAGCGGCTCGGCTCCGGTGACGCCCGGCCCAGCAAGCACCGCTACGGGATCCAGGAGCTCGACCGGGTGGCCGAGGTGCTGGACCGCAGTGCGACCCGCATCTCGGACCTGCTGGCCAGGGAGCGGGAGTTCGCCACCGACGCCTCCCACCAGCTCCGCACCCCGCTCACCGGCCTGACCATGAGGCTGGAGGAGATCGTCGCGGCCGCCGACGAGCCCGGCATCGTCAAGGAGGAGGGCGAGGCCGCGATCGTGCAGGCCGAGCGGCTGACCGCCGTGATCGACGAGCTGCTGGCCACCGCCAGGAGGCAGCGTCAGGCCCAGGCCGAGATCGTGGAACTCGACGCGCTGCTCGACCAGCAGTTCATCGAGTGGGGGCCGGCGTTCCGCCGGGCCGGGCGGAGGCTGAAGCTGGCCGGCACCCGCGAACTCCAGGCCCTGGGCACCGGGGGCGGCATCAGCCAGGTGATCTCCACCCTGCTGGAGAACTCGCTGGGACACGGCGACGGCACGGTGACCGTGACGACCAGCGTCAAGGACAGGTCCGTCGTGATCGAGGTCGCGGACCAGGGCAGGGGCATCCCCGACGACCTGGCCCCGAGGGTCTTCGAGCGGAACGTCAGCGGGGGCGGCAGCACGGGTCTGGGCCTGCCGCTGGCCAGGGCGCTGGCCGCCGCCGACGGCGGGCGCCTGGAGCTGGTACGGCCCCGTCCCGCGGCGTTCGCGCTCTTCCTGCGCCAGGTGGGGGACACGGGCAGGAACCGCGTCGTCCGCGGGCCCGCCTGACCGTAGGGACGGCCCGTCGCGGGGGTGGCGCCTTCGTCCGCGGCGCGGGCCCGGGGCCCGGGGGCCGGGGGCCGGGCGCGGTCCGGCGGGGTCTGCCGGGGGTTACAGGGGTCTGCCGGGGGTTGCGCGGGGTCAGTGCTGCCGGGGCGGCCGCACGTCCTCCTCCGGGGTCTTGTTCAGCAGGTACACGTGGCCGTTCACCTGGCCGGTCGGCACCGGTGCGACCGGGGTGACGCCCGGCAGGAAGACCCACTTCTTGTAGGACCAGAACCGGAACAGGGTGCCGAGCCCGGTCCCGATGAGCAGCGCGACGTTGTAGCTCAGCGCGTCCTCCAGGCCGAGCGTGTAGGTCACGAAGCCGATCACCAGCAGGGAGATCAGCAGGCCGATGCCGTTGAGCACGAAGAACAGGAAGTACTCGCGGGCCAGGCCGCTCTGTTCCCGGTCCTTGAACGTCCAGTGGCGGTTGCCGAGGTAGGCGAAGGTGGCCGCGACGACCGTGGCGATGACCTTGGAGGTGAGCGGTCCCCAGTCGAACCCGAACCGGAGCAGGTTGGTGGTACCGGTGTCGATCAGGAAGGCGATCGCGCCGATCGCGCCGAACTTCGCCAGTTCCCGTGCCAGCCCGGCGAGCCGCCGGTAGGCGTTTCGGAGAAACTCCACGTCCGTGCACGGTCCTTTCGGGTCGACCGGTGATCCACCACGTCGGAGGACCTCGAACACTCTCGGATCAGGGTACCGGTGCGGCGCGCGAGGCCGCGTGACATCATCTCGATTTTCTCATAGTCCCCATCAGGGACGATTCAGGAAATGTCTTATATCGCGTTTCGTGAAGACGCCCCGACGTTACGCTGAGCCGGTGGATCGCGGGAAACCTCCGGACCCCGCCGGGGTGGACAGGGGCGCCACCCGGGCGGAGAACACGCTGGGCGGTCGTGCCTGCGAGGCGACCCGGAACGGCCGCCCGGCCCCCGCGCCGATCCCGCCACCGGCCGGCCGACCGGTCCCGTACCGGGAGCGGTACACTCGACCGCCGTGAGCAGCCATTCTTCGGCCCATCCCCGCGGACCCGTCGTCGGCATGATCGGGGCGGGCCAGCTGGCCCGGATGACCCAGCAGGCGGCCATCGCCCTCGGCGTCGAGCTGAGGGTCCTGGCGGGCTCGCCCGACGAGAGCGCCGCCCGTGTGATCGCCGACGTGCGCCTGGGCGACCACCGGTCCCTGGCGGACCTGCGCGACCTCGCCAAGGGGTGCGACGCGGTCACCTTCGACCACGAGCACGTGCCCACCGAGCACGTCCGCGCCCTGATCGAGGACGGCTTCGCCGTGCACCCCGGCGCCGACGCGCTCGTGCACGCCCAGGACAAGGCCGTGATGCGGGAGCGGCTGACCGCGATCGGCGCCCCCTGCCCGCCCTGGCGGCGGGTGGAGACGGCCGCCGACGTCGAGGGGTTCGCCGCCGAGCACGGCTGGCCCGTCGTGCTCAAGGCGGTCCGCGGAGGGTACGACGGGCGGGGCGTCTGGGTCTGCCGCTCGGCCGGGGACGCGGCCGAGGTACTGGCCTCCGGCGTGCCGCTGATGGCCGAGGGGTTCGTGACGTTCGAGCGGGAGCTCGCCGTGCTGGTCGCCAGGTCGCCGCACGGGCAGGGCGTCAGCTACCCGGTGGTGGAGACCGTCCAGCGGGACGGGATCTGCGTCGAGGTGCTCGCCCCCGCGCCCGGCCTCGACCCGGAGCTGGCCGCGACGGCCCAGCGGATCGCCCTGGACATCGCCAAGGAGCTCGGCGTGACCGGCCTGCTGGCCGTGGAGATGTTCGCCGTCCCCTCCGGCCTGATCGTGAACGAGCTCGCCATGCGCCCGCACAACAGCGGGCACTGGACGATCGAGGGTTCCCGCACCTCCCAGTACGAGCAGCACCTGCGCGCCGTCCTCGATCTGCCGCTCGGCTCTCCCGCGCCGACCGCCCCCGTCGTGGTGATGGCCAACCTGCTGGGCGGCGACGACCCCGACGTCTTCGCCAGGTACGAGCACGTGATGGCCCACGATCCCGGGATCAAGGTCCACTTCTACGGCAAGGAGGTGCGGCCGGGGCGCAAGATCGGCCACGTCACCGCGCTCGGCACCGACCTGGACGAGGTCCGCGCGCGCGCCCGGCACGCCGCGGTCTACCTCACCGAGGGACGGTACACCTGAGAGCCGCCGTCACCGGGGCCCGACCGCCCCGGGTACGGCATCACCGAGGCACGCGGCCACCGGGCGCGACCTCCCCCGGGGCGTGACCCCCGGGAGCACGGCATCACCGAGAACGCGGCCCCCGCGGCCCGCAGGCAGGGAGAGAGCATGACCACCGTCGGCATCGTCATGGGCAGCGACTCCGACTGGCCGGTGATGAGACTCGCCGCCGAGGCGCTCGCCGAGTTCGGGGTGGCCTTCGAGGCCGACGTGGTCTCCGCGCACCGCATGCCCGAGGAGATGATCGCCTACGGCGCCGGGGCGGCCGGACGCGGGCTGAAGGTGATCATCGCGGGTGCCGGGGGAGCCGCCCACCTGCCGGGCATGCTCGCCTCGGTGACCCCCCTGCCGGTGATCGGCGTGCCCGTCCCGCTGAAGTACCTCGACGGCATGGACTCCCTGCTGTCGATCGTCCAGATGCCGGCCGGTGTCCCGGTCGCGACCGTCGCCGTCGGGGGCGCCCGCAACGCGGGCCTGCTGGCCGTACGGATCCTGGCCGCCGCCGACGAGGGGCTCAGGGCGAAGATGGAGGCGTTCCAGGTCGCCCTCAAGGAGCAGGCCCATGCCAAGGGTGAGCGGCTTCGTGCCGAGGCCGCCCAGCTCGGAGCCTGATTATTCCCATTTTGACCACCATTTTAGGGAATTGCGGATAGACGGGAATGCACGGGGAAGGAGAGGATTCTCGCAGATTCGGGAGGTTGAGAATCATGAGGAATGCGATCCGTGCCATCCTCGGGCTCACCGTGGCGGTCCTGGCCGTGTTCGGCAGCGTGGGCGCGGGTGAGAGCCGGTCACCGGCCCACTCCGACGTGAGCTCCATCTCGGCGCGCTGACGCCCCGCCCGCGGTTCCCCGTACGGATTCCCCGTCCTTTCCGGGCCTCGCGCCCGCGGGGTTCCCCTGTGCCACGCCGGCACCCCTGTCCCTGGTCCCTCACCGGATCGTTCGTCCTTTGCGGGCCTCGCGCCCGCGGATCCGCGCGTCCCCGTGTCCGCGCGACCACCGGCGCCGAAGGCGGTCCCGGTCTATCGTGTCGTCTACGTGGACCGCGACATCGAGGGGACGGCATCGATCGCCCCGAGACGTGGCGGAGATCCACACCCGTTCCGAAGAGAGCTCCGCGCGGGGCCCCGTCCCGGCCGGCGGGCATTGAGCGACGAAGGTGATGGACGACATGGACGCGGACCTCAGCAAGGCCGTCTGGCGCAGGGCGGCCCCCGAGGGGGACGGTGACGGCAACTGCGTCGAGGTGGCCGTGGTCGAGGACGTCGGCGAGGGCCACAAGGCCGGGGCCGGGCCGCTCTACGTGCTGCGCGACTCCAGGAACCCCGAGGGGCCGAAGCTGTTCTTCACCCGGGCG
The DNA here is from genome assembly GCF_055586505.1 of Streptosporangium sp. NPDC050148. Classification (NCBI taxonomy): domain Bacteria; kingdom Bacillati; phylum Actinomycetota; class Actinomycetes; order Streptosporangiales; family Streptosporangiaceae; genus Streptosporangium; species Streptosporangium sp. NPDC050148. The sequence continues at coordinate 149,935 of NZ_JBVJIA010000012.1, forward strand.
GAGTGGGACGCCTTCGTCGGAGGGGTGAAGCTGGGGGAGTTCGACAACTGATCGCGCCGGGGCTCACGGTCCCGGCCGGTCCGGGCGGTCCCTGCCCTCGGGCGGCGGGCCGGAAAGCCCGTTCCCAGGGCCTTTCATGACCCAGGTCAACGATTCTTCGTGCCCGTCTCCCTGAAATATCCACTAAAAGTATCGTTAATCCAAATTGAAGGCGATTTTATGTATTTGTCTTTCATGGCGGATACGGTGGATATCGAAAGATTCGAGAGATCGGCAATGAAGAGAGGTGGCCATGAACTTCAATGCGATCTTTTCCGGGACTTCCCGGCTCGGGCACGACCCGGACCGCTGGAGACGCCGCTATCGGCGTCGGCGCCGCTGGTACAGGGACTACTGGTACTACTACTGGTGACGTAGAGCACGGCGGACCGAGGAGCGACAAGACTCCTTGGACGCCGGTTGCGAAAGCGGCGGGCCCCCGGCCGATATCGGGAGTCCGCCGCTTTCGTGTGAGACCAGCGCCGTGCCGGACGGCCGTCGCGCGAAGCGCCTTTCACGCGAATCGCCTCGTGTGAAGCCCCTCCCACGTGAAGCGGTCCTCGGCGTCAGGCGCCGTTCACGTGAGACGGCCTGCGTGCGAGGCGATTCCTCGTACCCGGCGGCGTCCCCGTGAGGCGTCACCGTCACCGACCCGGATCATGATCGCGGGCCGAGACCGGAACTCAGGGACGGCCGAGAGCGCGATAGTGCCAGCCCGCCGCCCGCCAGACCTCGGCGTCGAGGGCGTTACGACCGTCAACGATCTTGCGGGAGGCCACCGCCGAGCCCAGTTCCTCGGGATCCAGGGCGATGAACTCCTGCCACTCGGTCAGCAGCAGCACGACATGGGCGTCCTTGGCCGCCTCCAGCGCGGACCGCCCGTAGGACAGGTTGGGGTGGGCACGGCGGGCGTTCTCCTGGGCCACCGGGTCGTAGACGGTCACCCGGCCACCCTGTTCCCTGATCTTCACCGCCACGTCGAGGGCCGGGGAGTCGCGGATGTCGTCGGAGTTGGGCTTGAAGGCCGCGCCGAGCACCGCCACCGTACAGCCGCGGAACGACCCCCCGGCCAGCTCGCGGGCCAGGTCGACCATCCGGGCGCGACGGCGCATGTTGATCGCGTCCACCTCGCGCAGGAAGGTCAGCGCCTGGTCCGCGCCGAGCTCCCCGGCACGGGCCATGAAGGCCCTTATGTCCTTGGGCAGGCATCCCCCGCCGAAACCGAGCCCCGGGTTGAGGAACTTCCCCCCGATGCGGTCGTCGAAGGAGAGCGCCAGCGAGAGCTGCTTGACGTCGGCGTGCGCGGCCTCGCAGACCTCGGCCATCGCGTTGATGAAAGAGATCTTCGTGGCCAGGAAGGCGTTCGCGGCCACCTTGACCAGCTCGGCCGTCGGGTAGTCGGTGATCACTATCGGGGTGCCCATCTCCAGCATGGAGGCGTACACCTCCCGCATGATCTTCTCGGCCCGGTCCGAGGCGACGCCCAGCACGATCCGGTCGGGGTGCAGGGTGTCCTTCACCGCGAACCCCTCGCGAAGGAACTCGGGGTTCCACGCCAGCTCGGCGCCCGCGCCGATGGGCGCGAGCCGGGCCAGCTTGTCGGCCAGCCGCTGGGCGGTGCCCACCGGGACGGTGGACTTGCCGACGACCAGGCACTCACGGTTCAGGTGGGGGGCGAGCGACTCGATCGCCGCGTCCAGGTAGGACACGTCCGCGGCGTACTCGCCGGGCTTCTGGGGGGTGCCCAGGCACAGGAAGTGCACGTCCCCGAAGGCCGCGGCCTCCTCGTAGGAGGTGGTGAAGCGCAGCCGCCCGTTGGCCAGGTTGCGCCTCAGCACCTCCTCCAGCCCGGGTTCGTAGATGGGCAGATCCCCGGCCTGCAGACGGCCGATCTTCTCCGCGTCCACGTCGAGGCTGAGCACCTCGAAGCCCAGCTCGGCCATGCATGCGGACGTCGTCGCACCGAGGTATCCGGTTCCCACCATCGTCAGGCGGTAGGCCACTGGTGCTCCTTTCGGTTCTGCCCAATTCTTTGCCGTCAGAGTATCGGCATCCGGCACGGTCACTTTGCCACCTGCGCAAACGCCGGGACAGAGATCTGACGGGGTGGATCGCTCCATACTTTGTTGGACGTCCTACTATTTGCCCATGAGCTACCCTCTCTACGCGTTGCCCGAAGAGCACCAGATGCTCCGCGAGACGGTCCGCGCCCTCGCCGACGAGAAGATCGCCCCCCGCGCCGCCGAGGCCGACGAGACCGGGGAGTTCTCCTGGGACGTCTACAAGGCGCTCGTCGCGGCGGACCTGCACGCCGTGCACGTTCCCGAGGAGTACGGCGGCGCCGGTGCCGACGCCCTCGCGACCGTCATCGTCATCGAGGAGGTGGCGCGGGCCTGCGCCTCGTCCTCGCTGATCCCCGCCGTCAACAAGCTCGGCACCGTCCCGCTGCTGCTGTCGGCCTCCGAAGAGCTCAAGCAGCGCTACCTGGCACCGGTCGCACGGGGCGAGGCGATGTTCTCGTACGCCCTGTCGGAGGCGGAGGCCGGCAGCGACGCGGCCGCCATGAAGACCCGCGCGGTGGCGGACGGCGACCACTACGTGCTCGACGGCGCCAAGATGTGGATCACCAACGCCGGCGTGTCGGAGTACTACACGGTGATGGCCGTCACCGAGCCGGGCGTCGGGGCCAGGGGCATCTCCGCGTTCGTCGTGGAGAAGGGCGACGAGGGCGTCAGCTTCGGCGCCAAGGAGCGCAAGCTGGGCATCAAGGGCTCCCCGACCCGCCAGGTCATCCTCGAGAACGTGCGGATCCCGGCCTCCCGCATGATCGGCGAGCCCGGCACCGGCTTCAAGACCGCGCTGGCCACGCTGGACCACACCCGCATCACCATCGCCGCCCAGGCGCTCGGCATCGCCCAGGGCGCCCTCGACTACGCGGTGGGGTACGTCAAGGAGCGCAAGCAGTTCGGCAAGGCCGTCGCGGAGTTCCAGGGCGTGCAGTTCATGCTCGCCGACATGGCCATGAAGCTGGAGGCGGCCCGGCAGCTCACCTACGCCGCCGCCGCCAGGTCCGAGCGGGCCATGGAGGGCGAGCCGCAGAAGGACCTCACCTTCTTCTCCAGCGCCGCCAAGTGCGCCGCCTCCGACGCCGCCATGGAGATCACCACCGATGCCGTCCAGCTCCTGGGCGGGTACGGCTACACCAGCGACTACCCGGTCGAGCGCATGATGCGCGACGCCAAGATCACCCAGATCTACGAGGGCACCAACCAGATCCAGCGCATGGTGATGGCCCGCCAGCTCCTGAAGTAGGCCCCGGGGTGCACGGACCCCGCCCCACCCTTCGGGACGGGGTTCGCCGGCCCGCGTCGCCGGCCGGTGACAGGAGAACGGCCGGACGCCACGGCCCGTGGCGGTCGCTGTCCGGGAGGGCGGTGTCAGGGTGAGGCGGGGGCGGGTGAGGGGCCGTGCCAGTCGAGGCACACGGTGGTCGCGTCGTCGGCCATGCGCCCCTGACAGGCGTCTATCACCGCGGCGACCAGGGTCTGGACGACCTGCCTGGGGTGCTGGTGGCGGGTGTCGCGCAGGAGGGCGGGCAGGTCGACGGCCGCGGCGCCGCGTTCGTGCATGCCGTCGGTGATCAGCAGCAGCCGGTCGCCGGCGCGTAGATCCAGGCGCTGCACCCGGTAGGAGCCGCGCACGGAACCGCGCAGAGCGACGCCGAAGGGCGGGTCGACCTGCAAGGTCACCTCCGTCACCGTGCCCTCGCGCAGGCGCAGCGGCCAGGGGTGGCCGGCGTTGACGAGTTCGGCGCCGGTGCCGCCCATGCCGATGCGCAGCAGTTGCCCGGTGGTCAGGGCGCCGCGACCGTGGTCCAGTATGGCCTGGTGGGCCTGGCGTGCCTGCTCGGCGATGTCGGCGCCCGCGCGGCGGGCTCCGCGCAACGCGTTGACCGTGAGGGTGGCCAGCAGGGCCGCGTCGACGTCATGGCCCATGGCGTCGGTGAGGGAGACGTGCAGATTCTCATGATCGAGGGCGTAGTCGTAGGTGTCGCCGCCGATGTCGTCGGCGGGTACCAGGCCCGCGGCGAGGGTGAAGTCGGCCGCCTCGCAACAGGAGGCGTCCGGCAGAAGCCGGTACTGGATCTCCGCGGCCAGGCTCGTCGGGGTGGTGCGGCGGCGCACGTGGTAGAGGTCGGTGAAGCGCCGGTCGGTGATGATGATGTACGCCAGGGCGTGTGCGGCCTGGGCGACCTGCTCCAGCACGTCCTGGTCGAGGGCGGGAACGGTCACCTCCAGCACCCCGATCGCGTCGCCGCGGTTGCTGACCGGTGCGATCACCCTCTGCCCGCCCTCGCCGTCCGCCACCGAGTACGGCTCCTGGGTGCGCAGCACGTCGTCGTACTCACTGCCGTCGAGCCGGATGTACTCGGCGCCCTGCTTGTTCTGCTCCGTGCTCTGCTCGGTCACCCGCACCAGTTCGCGTCCGATGAGGTCGACGAAGAGGAAGGACACCCGCTTGGCCCCGAATCGCTCCCGCAGGTTGCGCGCCACCACGTCCAGGGACTCCATCGGCGCGGCGGCCTCCGCGGCCGCCAGTACCTCGGCCAGCTTGAGCCGTTCCTCGGCCATGCCGCCTCCTTCGTCTTCTTTCGTCGGTTACATCCGGCGGGATGGCATATGAGCCGACCTTCCCATGGTCTCGTACCGCGGGGTTCGGGCAGCCACCGGATCGATCGGCGGGGCTGAACCGATGTCGGACGGCTTCATGCTTCCACCGGCCGGGTCGTGGACCGCCGATCCGGCCCTCCCGCGCGGCGGCGAAGGCGACGCCCGGCCACATCAGGGTGGTCCGGACTCGAGGTGAGGAGCCCCGGCCGGTGCCGGAGGTTCCCGGCCGACCGTCAGGCCGGCCCCAGGGCCGGTGGGGTGCCGAACGTCGAGGGCCCCGGCGCATCATGGCGCCGGGGCCCTGTCGGCGTTCTCCCGGAGAACGTACGACGTGAGCGGGTCAGCCCGGCACCAGGGTCCAGGACTGCTGGTCGTTGACGAAGGTCGCGGACGTTCCCGCGACGTGGAAGGAGTCGGCGCGGCCGTTGTAGGGGTCGAAGGTCGACTGCAGGGCGGTGCCGCGGGCCTTGTTGACCAGGCGGTAGTAGCCGTCGGACGTGGCCGTGATCCGCCAGAGCTGGGCGTCACCGGCCGCCGCCGGGGTGTTCATGATCTTGTGGTTGCCGGTGCCGCCCGGGTAGGGGTCGGCCGTGGCGGTGAGCCGGGCGCCGGGGTATCCGACGTTGGTCAGGGTGTGGTAGCCGCCCCCGGCGTCGGCGATCTGCCAGCGCTGCTGGTCCCAGCCCCAGGAGGCGGGGGTGACGGCGGAGGCCCGGCCGGCGCCGCCGTCGAAGGCCTCGCCCGCCGAGTGCAGCGCGACGGTCGGCTGCGCCTTGTTGACCACCCGGAACACCCCGACCGGGCCGGTCCGGCGTCCGGCCGCGAAGGCGGTCCCGTGGCTGGTCGGCCTGCCGCCGGCGTCGTGGAGCGTGGAGAACAGGCAGGTGGGGCTGTGGGAGCAGTTGTCGGCGAACCAGGCGTAGCGCTGGACATAGGGCAGGCTCTCCAGCAGCGCGACGATCTTCTGGATCGCGGTGTCGGCGCGGGCGTGGGTGGGCGTGCCGTACATCGGCTTCCAGGCCGAGGTGTCGATGGTGCCGATCTCGGTGAGCCAGATCGGCTTGTGCCACTTGTTCCAGGCGTCGGCGAGGATGCCGCGTACCTCCTCGACGACACCGGGGCTGGTCCAGTCGGGGTAGATGTGCAGGGTGATGACGTCGACCCGGTAGCCGCGCTGCTGCGCGCCGGTCATGAAGTCGTCCAGCCAGCCGCTCCAGTAGTTCGCGGGCGCGGGGCTGCCGAGGGTCAGGCCGGTGCTCTGCAGGGACGGCCACGCGTCGAGCGCCTGGGTGACGGTCATGTTCGCCTGGTCGGCGAGGTCGGGCTCGTTGAAGCCGAGCAGGTGGGTGTACCTTCCCTGCTGCCGCCCGGTCGTCAGCGCCGAGATCGTGGCCGGGGTGGCCGCCGCGCCGTTCCACACCATGGGGACGAACTCGACGCCGTTTCCCGCCTGCCCGGTGGTCGACCAGTTGTAGTACCAGCGGGAGCCGGTGGCCGCCAGGCGGGCCTGGTCGCCGCTGTAGGCGATCGCGCCGACGCCCTTCTTCGGGGTGGAGTTCACCGGTACGCCACCGGCGTAGTCGACGAGGTAGGCGACGTCGCCGGTGGCGGTGACGGCGGCTCCGGTGCCGTTGACGACGTGGTGGATGCCGCCGCTGCCGGCGAGGAAGACCGAGGCCATGCCGTGCAGGGCGACGCCGGCGCGGTCGGGCACCTCGATCGCCCGGTCGGCGAAGACCGGCTGGTTCCGGTTGAAGAAGGAGTAGACGCCCAGCCCCCAGGCCTGGTGGGTGGTGACGGACGTGCCCACCTTGTAGGAGGCGTAGCCGTTGGACGCGCCGTTCCTCCAGACGGCCTGGCCGGGCGGGTCGTAGGGCAGCTCGCTCTGGTAGAAGACGGTACGCCCGCCCTGGCCGTTCCAGACGGTCTGGTGCTTCTGGTAGTGCTCGACGAACAGGCCGAGCGCGGTGACGTCGTCGCCGTTGACGGTGACGCCGGTGTCGGCGGTGTTGGCCGACCACCCCACGCCCGTCCCGTGGTCGGCGCGCCAGGCCCAGATGTTGTCGATCAGGACGTCGTCGCTGTTGATCAGCAGGCTGTTCGCCGCCCTTCCCGCGGTGGCGCCTCCGATGCGGAAGAACACGTCCTGGACGGAGACGGGGTCGGCGGCGTGTGACACGCCGGTCTTGGCGGCACCGACCGTCAGGAGGTTCGGCGAGGTGACGGGTCCGGCGTCGACCATGAACCCGGCGAGCCGGACGCCGTCGACGTCCGCGACCTCCAGGGCTGCGGTGCCGGTGGTGGGCTGCAGCGTGGCGAGCCCGAGGCCCAGCACGACGGTGCCGGCCCGCCGCACCGCGAGCGCCCGGTCGAGCCGGTAGATCCCGGGGGTCAGCAGCAGGTGCCTGCCCGCCGCGAGGTGGGCGTTGATGGTGGCGGCGGTGTCGGCGGGCCTGGCGATGTGGAAGGAGGAGATCGGGATCGAGGTGCCCGGCGAGGCTCCCCCGGACCACGTGGTGCCCGAGGACGCGGTGCGCAGCGAGGGGACGAACACCGAGTAGGCGCCGGAGGCGTCCACGGTCAGGAAGGGTTTCTCCCTGCTGACCGGTGTGGTGGCGAGCGTGGTGATCTGCGGGTCGGGGAAGCTCTGCGGAGGGGCGCCCCGGACGCCGGAGAAGACGGTGTTCCACACCGAGCCGCTCCAGCCGCCGATCCGGCTGTCGCGGGTGTAGTACTGCTGCTGGGTGGTGGCGTCCACCCGCCCGTCCACCGCGGAGTCGGCGATGAAGCCGCCGCTGGAGTAGCCGAAGTTGGCGGTGCGCAGCTGCAGGTCACCCCGTACGTGGACGCGCCGCAGCGGTGCGGCCTGGGAGACCGCCCACCGGTTGACGCCGCCGGTGGGCGTGATGGAGAGGTTCTCGGCCGAGCGCCAGAAGTTGGTGAGCGCGTTCTCCCCGGCGGGGGAGGAGTCGGGCCGTCCTTCGACGCGGACGGCGCCGTTGACGACCACGTCGTCGGGGGAGGAGCCGAGCCCGGCGACGGAGGTGTAGTAGCCGATCTTCGCGTCCACGGTGTAGCCGCCGGGCTTGAACAGGAAGGCGGTGCGCCGCGTACCGAACTCGTCGTCCTTCTGGGCGGCGTACGCGTCGTCGAGCCGGGCCTGGACGGTGGCCGCGGGCGTCGACGGGTCGAAGATCGTGACGTTGGGGCCGAAGTCCGGTGCGGCCGCGCCGGCGGTCGGGGCGGGAAGGACGGTGAGGGCGCCGGTGAGCAGGGCCGCCGCGGTGAGCGTGCCCGTCAGCCGCAGGGCGTGGCGGCGGTGGCCGCCGGGTGGCCGGAGCGGGCGTCTCCGGGCGTGGATGGACATGATGCGATCTCCGATCTCGGGGGGTGTGGGCATGGCGAACGGAACGCCGATCGGGGAGGGGAACGCGTGCGCGGGAGCCGCCGGGCCGCGGTGCGGCGGCGGTGCGGGTCCCGGGCGGGGGAGGGGACGGATCCTGTGACGGGGGGCGGGGGTGGGAGCCGTCCCGGCGGGAACGGCGAGGGCGGGCCCGGCGCGCGGCGGGGAGCGCCCACGACGCCGTCCCGGATTGTTAAATCGTTTTAGAAGATCCCGGGTTCCGTTAACGTACATGTAATGCGGAAGGCCGTCAAGAGTCCTTCCGGCCAACGATGCCCGGCCCGGCCCGAGGCCCAGAAGGGTGCCTACGTGCTTCTGCGGCGCGAAGTGGGGAACGTTGCCCACGAGGGTCCCGCCTGTACCATTCGGATGTGACGTCGTCCGGAGGGGGAGACATGGATTCGGGCGCCCGGCGGCGGCGGGTGACGATCGTCGACGTGGCCAGCCGCGCCGAGGTCTCCACCACGGCGGTGTCGAAGGTCCTTCGCAACGCCTACGGGGTCAGCCCCGCGATGCGCGAGCGCGTCAGGGCGGCGATCGACGAGCTCGACTACCGGCCCCAGGCCGCGGCGCGCGCCATGCGGGGCCGGACGTTCACCATCGGCGTCCTGCTGCCCCACATCAGGAACCCCTTCTTCGCCGACATCCTCGACGGGCTCCAGGAGCAGGCCGGCAAGGCCGACTACCAGGCGATCATGATCCAGGGCGGGGAGAACCCGCAGGCCGAGGAACGGGCGATCAACGCGCTGGTCGACAGGCAGGTGGACGGGATCCTCATGGTCGTCCCCCTCACCTCCCGGCCGCGCCTGGAGGAGATCGCCAAGGACGTGCCGACCGTCGTGCTGGGCCGCCACGAGCGGTCCCCGGTCTTCGACTCGGTCTTCGACGACGACGAGCTCGGCGCCGAGCTCGCGGTGGAGCACCTGATCGCTCTGGGGCACCGCAGGATCGCGCACATAGGGCAGAAGGACAAGAGCCGCGCCCGGCCGGTGGACCTGCTGCACACGATCAGGGCGGAGACCTACCGGCGCGTCATGCGCGACCACGGGCTCGACGCCGAGATCGACGTCGTCGCCACCTCGTACACCGAGGAGGGCGGCTACGTGGGCGCCCGCGAGCTGCTGGGCCGTCCCCGGCGGCCCACGGCCGTCTTCGCCGGCGCCGACCTGGCCGCCCTGGGCGCGATGGCGGCGGCGCACGAGGCCGGGCTGTCGGTGCCCGGGGACATCTCCATCGCCGGCTACGACAACACCAGGATGGCGGCCCTTCCCAACATCTCCCTGACCACCGTCGAGCAGGACGGCGTGGTCATGGGGCGTACCTCCGGGCGTCTCCTGCTGGAGCGGATCGAGGGGCGGACGTCGTCGGTGCGCTTCTCGGTGACGCCGTCGCTGGTGGTCCGTGACTCCACCGGTGCTCCGGCCCGGCCCTGAGCCGGCCGGCCCGGAGAGGACGATCCAGATGGGGCGGGCCCGTGAGCTGGGAAAACAATGGGTAACGTTATCCGTGATGACGCGATATCGTGTCCACGTGCAGGATGATCTCCCAGCGTTTCGGCGGGTAACGGTTGAGAATCGTTGCCCGTCGGCGACCTTGACGGGCTGTCGTGTGACGCCTACGTTAACTCGCAATCGGGCCTTAAAACGATTTCATAGGACCTTGGAGAGCGTCATGAACACCTCTCACCGCGCGCTGGGAGCGGCCCTCGCCGTCCTCACCATGGCGGCCCTGACCTCCTGCGGCTCTGACCCCCGACCGGCGGCCGAGGGCGGGGGCCCCGTGACCCTGACGTTCCTGGTGGACAACAGCCAGGCCACCATGGACACGGCCAAGGCGCTCGCGGCCGCGTTCACACGGGCCAACCCCACCGTCAAGGTCGAGACGGAGACCCGCCCCGGCGGGACCGAGGGCGACAACATCGTCAAGACCCGCCTGTCCACCGGCGACATGGCCGACGTGTTCTGGTACAACTCCGGCTCGCTGCTCCAGGCGCTCAACCCGGCCCAGACCATGGTCGACCTCACCGGAGACCCGGTGCTCGCCAAGGTACAGAAGGACTACCTGCCCGTCGTCACCCAGGGCGGCAAGGTGTACGGCGTCCCGGCCGGCACCGCCATGGGCGGCGGCATCCTCTACAACCGCAAGGTCTACGAGAAGCTCTCCCTGAAGGTGCCCACCACCTGGGCCGACTTCATGGCCAACAACGAGAAGATCAAGGCCGACGGCCTCACCCCGGTGATCGCCACGTTCAAGGACACCTGGACCTCCCAGCTCCTCGTGCTGGGGGACTACTACAACGTCCAGGCCGCGGTGCCGACGTTCGCGCAGGACTTCACCGCCAACAAGGCCAAGTTCGCGACCACGCCGGCCGCGGTGGCGGGATTCCAGCACCTGGCCGACCTGCACGCCAAGGACATGCTCAACAAGGGCTTCGGCTCGGCCACCAACGAGCAGGGCATGAAGATGCTGGTCGAGGGCAAGGGCGCGCACTACCCCATGCTCAGCGCCCAGCTCCCGCCGCTGGTGGCCACCACCCCGGCGGCGGCCACCGACATCGGCTTCTTCGCCGTCCCGGGCGACGACCCGGCCGTCAACGGCGCCACCATCTGGGAACCGCCGGGCATCTACCTCGCCAAGACCGGCGAGCACCAGGCCGAGGCGAAGAAGTTCCTGGCCTTCATCGCCTCCCCGGAGGGCGCCGACGCCGCCAACAAGGCCGTCCAGCCGGCCGGTCCCTACCGGATCGAGGGCGCCGAGCTCCCCGACGACGCCATCCAGGTGGCCAAGGACCTCCAGGTCTACATCGACAGGAAGGCCACCGCGCCCGCCCTGGAGTTCGTCTCCCCGGTCAAGGGCCCGGCCCTGGAGCAGATCACCTCCGCGGTCGGCTCGGGCCTGACGCCCCCGGCCGAGGGTGCCGCCCAGTACGACAAGGATGTGGAGAAGCAGGCCAAGCAGTTGGGCCTGGCGGGGTGGTGACCACCCCCCAGCGCACCACCGGACCCCGCGCGGGCGCGGGGTCCGGTACCCGCCGCCGGCCGGCCCGCCGCGCCGTGAGGAGCCCGTACCCCTACGCCCTCTACATCCCGGCGGCCGTGGTCTACGTCGTGATCTTCCTGATCCCGACCGTGATGGCCTTCTACTTCTCGCTGACCCGCTGGACGCTCTTCGACAGCACGTTCGTCGGGTTCGAGAACTTCGTCGACTTCTTCTCCGAGCAGAACCTGCGCATCGGATTCCAGAACACCATCGTCTACGCGGTGCTGACCAGCGGGCTCAAGGTCGTGCTGGGCATGGCGCTGGGGGTCCTGCTGACCTCGAAGCTGAGGCTGAGCGGATTCCTGCGCTCGGTGGTGTTCTTCCCGGTGCTGGTCAGCACCGTCGCGGTCGGCATCACGTTCAGCGCGCTGCTGCGCCCCGACACCGGGCTGGTCAACAAGGCACTGGCCCTGGTGGGCGTCTCCGGCCCCGACTGGCTGGGCGACGCGAGCACCGCCCTGCTGTCGGTGGTGATCGTCGACGTCTGGAAGGGCGTCGGCCTGGCGGTCGTCATCTACATCGCGGGCATCCTGTCCATCCCGCAGGACTACTACCAGGCGGTCGCCGCCGACGGCGGGACGGCCTGGCACAGGTTCCGCCACGTCACGCTCCCGCTGAGCTGGCCCGCGACGTACTCGGTCATCATCCTGTCGTTCATCGGGGGCCTGCGTTCGTTCGACCTGATCTGGACGATGACGCGCGGCGGGCCCGGGTTCACCAGCGACGTCATCGCGTCGATCATCTACAAGCAGTACCAGGCCGGGTTCTTCGGCCTGTCCACGGCGGGCAACGTCATCCTCTTCGTGGTGGTCACGGCCATCGTCGTGCCGCTCTCGTACGTCCTCGGCAAGCGGGAGGTCTACTCATGAGGACGCTGCGCAGGTCCGCGGGCGAGATCGCCGTCCTGCTCGTCGCGACCGTCGTCTTCCTCGTCCCGTTCTCCTTCATGGTGCTGACCGCGGTCAAGGACGAGGCCGAGTCGGCCGACCTGAGCTTCGCGCTCCCGACGAACTGGCCCGTCGTCGAGAACCTGATCGCGGTGATCTCCGCCCGGGACTACGTGCTGCTGAGGGCCTACCTGAACAGCACGATCATCACCGTCGCGTCGGTGGCGCTGGTCGTCGTCTTCGCCGCCATGGCCGCCTTCGTCCTGCAGCGCCGGGGCGGCGTCGTCGGCACGATCGCGAACGTCCTCGTGCTCTCCGGGCTGATCATCCCCCCGGCGATCGTGCCGACGATCTGGCTGCTGCAGGCCATCGGCCTGTTCAAGACCCTGCCGGGCATCATCCTGGTCGAGGTCGCCTTCCAGGTGTCGTACGCGATGCTGCTGTTCCGGGCGTTCATCGCCGCGATCCCGCGCGAGCTCGACGAGGCCGCGCAGCTCGACGGGTGCAGCGGGCTCCGGCTCTTCTTCAAGGTGATCTTCCCGCTGCTGCGGCCGGTGACGATCACGGTCGTCCTCACCAGCTCGGTGACGATCTTCAACGACTTCGTCAACCCGCTGTACTTCCTGCCGGGCGACGACAACGTGACCGTCCAGGTCACCCTCTACAACTTCCAGAGCCAGTACAGCACCCAGTGGAACCTCCTGTTCATGGACATCGTGCTGATCACGATCCCGCCGCTGCTGGCATTCGTCTTCTTCAACCGCAAGATCGTCGCCGGCATGACCGCCGGGGCCATCAAGGGTTGACCCCGAAGGAGCATCACGCCCCGTGACCACCGAACCCGCCCTCCGCGTCGAACCGCCCGTCTTCGAGCACCACCGGGAACCGCTCGGCATCGGCCAGGAGGCTCCCCGGCTGTCCTGGAGGACCGTCACGGACCTGCCGGACTGGCTGCAGCGCGCGTACGAGATCGAGATCCGCGACGCCGACGCCGACGCCGACGCCGACGCCGACGCCGATGCCGACGCCGATGCCGACGCCGATGCCGACGCCGACGCCGATGGCGACGCCGACGCCGATGCCGATGGCGACGGCGCGCCCGTGTACGCCACCGGGATCGTCGAGGACGACGCCTGCGTGCTGGTGCCCTGGCCCGGCGAGCCCCTCGCGTCGCGCCGGAGCCGGCGGGTGCGGGTCCGCGTCCACGGCCGCGACGGGTCGGCGAGCGACTGGAGCCCGTGGGCCCGGGTCGAGGCCGGGCTGCTGGAGCCGGGGGACTGGCACGCCCGCGCGGCCGCACCGCCGGTGGAAGTGCTCGGGGAGCCCGACGGGCCCGCCGTCCACCTGCGCCGGGAGTTCACCGTGCGCTCGCCCGTCGTGCGGGCACGGCTGTACGTCACCGCCCACGGGCTCCACGAGGTCGAGATCAACGGTTCCGTCGTCGGCGACGACGTCCTGGCCCCCGGGTGGACCAGCTACTCCCACCGGCTGCGCTACCGCACGCACGACGTGACCGCCCTGCTGCGGGAGGGCGACAACGCCATCGGCGCCACCCTGGCGGACGGCTGGTTCCGGGGACGGGTGGGGTTCGAGGGCGGGCGCACCGGCGTCTACGGCGACCGGACCGCGCTGGTGGCCCAGCTGGAGGTCGTCCACGAGGACGGCACCGTCTCGCGGGTGGTCACCGGCGAGGGGTGGCGGTGCGCGCGGGGCGCCGTCACGGCCGCCTCGCTCTACGACGGCGAGCGTTTCGACGCCCGCCTGGTCCCGGACGGCTGGTCGCGGCCGGGGTTCGACGACGCCGGATGGGTCCCCGCGGACGTCGTGGCGTTCGACCCCGCCCGGCTGGTCGCGCCGACGGGCGCCGCCGTGCGCCGCGTCGAGACGCTCGCCCCGGTGGCGGTGCTGACCGGCCCTTCCGGCGAGACCATCCTGGACTTCGGCCAGAACATCTCCGGCCGCCTGCGCATCCGCGTGCAGGGCCCCGCCGGTCACACCGTCACGCTGCGGCACGCCGAGGTGCTGGAGAACGGGGCCCTGTCCCTGCGCCCCCTGCGCCACGCCGCCGCGCGCGACGAGTACACGCTGCGCGGGGACGGGGACGCCGAGGAGTGGGAGCCCACGTTCACCGTGCACGGTTTCCGGTACGCACAGGTGGACGGCTGGCCCGGCGCCTTCGACCCCGAGGCGGTACGGGCGGTGGTCTGCCACACCGACATGCGCCGCACCGGGCACTTCACCTGCTCCGACGCCGAGCTGACCAGGCTGCACGAGAACACCGTGTGGAGCATGCGGGGCAACTTCGTCGACATCCCCACCGACTGCCCGCAGCGCGACGAGCGCCTCGGCTGGACGGGCGACATCCAGGTGTTCGCGCCCACGGCGTCCTTCCTGTACGACTGCGCGGGCCCGCTGACGTCCTGGCTGGAGGACCTGGCGGCCGAGCAGGAGGAGTACGGCACGGTCCCGCACTACGTGCCCTGGATCCCCCTGGTGTTCGAGGTCGGCCCGGCCGCGGCCTGGGGCGACGCCGCGGTGATCGTGCCCTGGACGCTGTACCGGCGCTTCGGCGACCTGGGCCTGCTGGCCGCCCGCTACCCGAGCATGACCGCCTGGGTCGACCAGGTCGCTGGCCTGGCCGGGGACCGCCACCTGTGGGACACGGGCTTCCAGTTCGGCGACTGGCTCGACCCGGCGGCGCCCCCGGACCGGCCCGAGAAGGCCAGGACCGACAGCGCCCTGGTGGCCACGGCCTACCACGCCTGGACCGCGCACCTGGTGGCCGAGACCGCGGCGCTGCTCGGGCACGAGGAGGACGCGGCCCGCTACGCCGCGCTCGCCTCGGCGGTCCGCGAGGCGTTCCGCGGCGAGTACGTCACCCCGGCGGGCCGCCTGAGCAGCGACAGCCAGACGGCGTACGCCCTCGCGCTGAGCATGGACCTGCTGGACAAATCCGAGCAGCGGGAGCGGGCGGGCCGCAGGCTGGCCGAGCTGGTCGCCTTCGACGACCACCGGATCGCGACGGGCTTCGTGGGAACGCCCCTGGTCTGCGACGCCCTGGCCGACGCCGGGCAGCTGGAGACGGCCTACCGGCTGCTGCTGCAGCGCGAGTGCCCGTCCTGGCTGTACCCGGTGACGATGGGGGCCACCACCATCTGGGAGCGGTGGGACAGCATGCTGCCCGACGGGACGGTCAACCCGGGCGAGATGACCTCGTTCAACCACTACGCCCTGGGCGCGGTGGCCGACTTCATGCACCGGGTGGTCGCCGGTCTGGCACCGGCCGGGCCCGGCTACCGGCGGATGCGGATCGCGCCGCGCCCCGGCGGGGGCCTGACCTCGGCCTCGGCCGGCCTCGACACCCCCTACGGGCACGCCGCGGTCTCCTGGCGGCTGGCCGGCGGCACCCTCACGGTGACGGCCGTCGTCCCGCCCAACACGGTCGCCGAGGTGGACCTGCCCGGATCGGCCCCCGCCGAGGTCGGCTCGGGGACGCACACGTTCACCGTCGCGCTCTGACGAGGGGGGCACGCGGGCATACTGGGGACGTGTCCCGACGTGATCCGCGGCCCCGAGGCCGTTCCGTGCCCGCCGCCCCGTGCCCGTGCGGGCTGCCCGCCTCGTACGCGGACTGCTGCGGGCGGCTGCACGGCGGGGAGACGTCCGCGGCCACGGCCGAGGCGCTGATGCGGTCGAGGTTCAGCGCCTTCGGCGTCGGCGACGCCGCGTACCTGCTGAGCACCTGGCATCCGTCGACGCGCCCGCCGGGCGTCGAGCTCGACGACCGGATCCGGTGGACGCGGCTGGAGGTGCTGGAGACGACCGGCGGCAGCGCCGTCCACACCGAGGGCACCGTCCGCTTCCGCGCCCACTACGTCGAGCGCGGCCGGGCGGGACACCTGGACGAGCACAGCCGTTTCGCCCGGCACGCGGGCCGATGGGTGTACGTCGGCGCGATCTAGGAGGTTCGTTCCACCGCGCCCCGTCCCGCGGTCTCGTGCCGTCCGCACGCGCGGACCCGGTCGGGACGTGCCTCCCGGACCGGGTCCGCGCGTGCGGACGCGCCTACCGGTAGACGCCGAACTCCCAGAGCGAGTAGCCGTACGCCGTGCCGCGCCTGGCCATGTTCACCCGCACGTACCGGGCCGACGCGGTGACGTCGATCCCGTCGAACCCGCCGTCACCGGAGGTGGTCGAGTAGACGTCGGTCCAGGTGGAGCCGTCGCCCGAGGTCTGGATCCGGTACTCCCTGCCGTACGCGCCCTCCCAGCCGAGCTGGACGTGCCGGATCGGGGTGGTCGCGCCGAGGTCCACCTGGATCCACTGCGGGTCGGCCCACTCGCTGGCCCAGCGGGAGGTGAAGCTGCCGTCGGTGGCCCGGCCCGGGGTGAACGGGCCGCCGTCGCCGGTCGCCTGGTGGCTGGAGGCGGTGGTCGGCTTTCCGAGCGCCACGTTGGTCCCGGCGACCGTCGGCGGGACCACGCGGAGCGAGCGCTGCTCGATGCCGGCGTTGCCGTGCCCGTCGAAGGCGTACACGTACACCTTCCAGACGCCCATCTGCTCCGGCGCGGTCGCGGTGAACCTTCCGGGGCCGGTCTGGGTGAACCTGACGTGCTTGAAGCCGCGGTCGCCGGTGACGTGCTTGTCGCTGTACATCAGGTTGTAGCGGATCGGGTCGCCGTTGGGGTCGGACGCGGCGACCTCGACGGTGAAGGGCTTCCCGGCCTGGACGGCGGTCTGCGAGCCGACCGTCATCGAGGTGATCTCCGGCGGGGTGTTCGCCGAGGGCCGCCCGGTGTAGGCCTCCTTGAGCGCGTGGTAGCCGTGCCGCCGCCAGCCGCCGGTGGTGGTGTTCAGCCACACGCCGCCGAAGTCGTTCTCCAGGCCGTAGTGGAACATGGTCGCGCCGAGCGCGACGCCCGTGTGGCCCTTGATCGCGTTCCAGCTCGCGGTGTACTGTGCCCGCTTCTCCAGGTCGGTCGGCTCGTCCGGGACGCCGTTGACGTCGTTCTCCACCTCCCACTCCCCGTCGGGGCCGGCCTCGGTGACGATGTAGGGCTTGGTGTACCCGCCGCTGACCCAGTCCTGGCGCACGGTGCCGATCGCGCCGTAGGAGTTGACCGCGAGCAGGTCCAGGGCGGGGGAGTGGGCCCGGTAGTAGGTCCAGGCGTGGGTGTAGGCGTCGGTGGAGGTGACCGGGTGGTTCGGGTCGGCGGCGTGGATCGCCTCCGTCACCTCGTTGACGAACTTCGCGTACGCCACCCGGCGCTGCTCGACCACGTCGGCGGGCAGGCCGTGGTCCTGCATGGTCAGGACGACCTCGTTGCCGACGTCCCACATGAGCACGCCCTGACGGTTCTTCAGGGCGTTGACCCGGGCGACGATCTCGTTCTTCACGCTGGTCTTGTACGCGGTGTCGTTGACGTAGTCGGCGCCCTGGTTGAGCCAGTGCCCGACGATGACCTTGATCCCGTGCCGGGCGGCAGTGTCGAGCAGGGCCGGGGTGTGGGCGTCGTCGACGCCCCAGGTGCGGATCGTGTTGACGCCCATGGCCGCCAGGTCGCGCATGTAGCCGTCGGCCGCGGCCTGCGGCGGGCCGTAGGTGATCCCCTTGATCTGGTACGGGGAGCCGTTGACCTGGAGCTGCCAGTCGCCCTGCGTGCCGGTCACCCGGACAGTGCTCGGCCCGGCCGGGACCGGCGGGTCGGTCATGGCCGCGGGGACGGTGCCGCTCTGGCGGGAGACCGTGACCCGGTCGACGCTCAGCACGCCCCCGGAGGTGGTGGCGGGGGTCGGTGTGGTGACGCCCGCGAGCGCGTTGGGCAGCGAGCCGCCGATGGCCAGGTCGAGGCGGAGGTAGAAGCCGTGGTGCACGGCGGCCTTCCAGGCGGCGACGCCGACCTGGCTCTCGCGCACGACCCAGGTCTGCCGGCCGTCGAGGTAGAAGCGGATCTCCTCGTCGGTCCTGGTGCGGTCGATGACCTGGGTGTACTCGTGGTAGCCGCTCTGGCAGCCCTCGCAGGTGGCGAAGCCGCTGGTGCGGCCGTCGTACTCGTTGCACACCCCGCCGGGGGCGGTGCCGCAGTGCAGGGTGTTGGCCAGCTGGTCGCGGCCGTTGACGCCGGTCATGATGTCGGTCTCGCCGACCGAGGGCCAGTTGTTGTAGTTGCCCCGGTAGGCCGCGCCGGTCGCGCGGAAGCCGGGCCAGTAGCCCAGCGCGCCGGCCACGCTCGGCTGCTTGAGCCGGGCGCTGAACCTGAGCATCTCGCCGGGCCGCGGTTCGAAGTCGGTGCGCTGGGTCTCGATCCGGCCGGAGGTCCAGTTGCCGGCGCCGTCCCTGATCGCCTTGATGTTCAGGTTTCCGGTGCCGTCGAGGGAGACGTTGGCGGTCGAGGCGCTCATCGTCTCGACCTCGCCGGTGCCCCAGTTGGCGGGGCCGCCGGGGTAGGAGGTGCCGGTGCGCAGGATCCAGTTCGCCGCCGAGGGGGAGCCGCCGGCCGCGCCGTCGAAGTCGTCCTTCCACACCTCGGTCCAGGTGCCGGGCTCCTCGGGCTCCTCGGGATCGCCGGTGCTGCCGTAGACCTTGAACTCCCACAGGGAGTAGCCGTAGCCGGTGGCGCGGGTGGTGCCGTGCATGCGGACGTAGCGGCCGGTGCCGGTGAGGGTGTGGGTCTGGGTGCCGCCGGTGGAGTTGGTGGTGGAGTACAGGTCGGTCCAGGTGGTGCCGTTGGTGGAGGCCTGGATCTTGTAGGCCTTGGCGTAGGCGCCTTCCCAGGTCAGGACGACCTGGGAGAGGGTGGCGGTGGCGCCCAGGTCCACCTGGATCCACTGCGGGTCGCTGAACGCGCTGGACCAGCGTGTGCCCGTCAGGTCTCCGTCGACCGCCGCGGACGCGCCCCAGGCGGCGCCCTCGGTCGACGAGGCCGTCGCGGGCCTGCCCTGGGAGAGCAGGACGTCGGCGGCCGCGCGCCCGGAGGCCGTCCCGGCCGCCGACGTCCCGGCGGCCGACGCGGACGCCCCGGCCGGCGGCGCGACGAGGGCCAGGCCGGAAACGACCAGTCCCACCAGGGCGGCGACGACCGGGCCTGCTCGGAATCGGCCCGAACCACGAGCTGGATACACGATCTCTCCTCGAGAAAGGGGGGTGCCCGCCGCGAGCGACGGGGAGGGAGAGCGCTCTCCGACATCGAGAGTGCTCCCGGGAATCGGGCATGTCAAGGCTCTCCCGGGTGCCGTCCTGAAACGCGCTGCTCACACCGTGGAAACATGTTGGTAGGACATAAGCGTCAGACGTCACTTTTCGCACGGCCGATGTCGCTTCTCCGGCCATGGGGACGCGGCCGCGCGGGTGCGCGGACATGGCGGAGGGATGAACGGTGGATTTCGGATCGGATGGACCGGCGTCTTGACAATCCGCAACGGAGACCATCAATCTCGAAGGAGAGCGCTCTCCAACCGCCGTTCCCGCGGCCACCCCCCTCCGAAGGAGAGTCGATGCAACCATCCCGACGTACGGTCAGGTTCCGCCTGGGACTGGTCGCAGCCACGATCACCGCGCTGGTCGCGGCCGGTCTGACGATCATCACGCCCGCCCTCGCGGCGGACACCCCGCTCTCCCAGAACAGGCCCGCGACCGCGTCCTCCAGCCAGGGTGCCGGCTACGGCGCCGGGGCCGCCTTCGACGGCGACAACGGGACCCGGTGGTCCAGTGCCTCCGCCGACCCGCAGTGGATCCAGGTGGACCTGGGCGCCACCGCCACCCTCTCCCAGGTCGTCCTGACCTGGGAAGGCGCCTACGCCAAGGCCTACAAGATCCAGGCCTCCACCAACGGCACCACCTGGACCGACCTGTACTCCACCACCAACTCCACCGGCGGCACCCAGACCCACACCCTCACCGGCACCGGCCGCTACGTCCGCATGCACGGCACCACCCGCGCCACCGGCTACGGCTACTCCCTGTGGGAGTTCAAGGTGTACGGCACCGGTGGTGCCACGACCACCCCGCGGCCGAAGCCGACGTTCACCGACGAGGTGACGCACCACGAGTTCCAGGCCAACTGCTCCTGGACGGCGAACCGGCCCGACGACCCGATCGTCTACCCCGGCCTGCCGGGCGCCTCGCACATGCACACCTTCGTCGGCAACAGGACCACCAACGCGAACAGCACGGCCTCCTCGCTCCTGGGCGGCGGCACCTCGTGCACCAACCCGCACGACAGGTCGGCCTACTGGTTCCCGAGCTTCTACAAGGGCGACCAGCTCGTCCAGCCGGTCGGCGACCAGGTCATCTACTACAAGTCCGGCATCCTCAACTACTGGCAGGTGCAGCCCTTCCCGCAGGGCCTGCGCTTCGTCGTCGGCAGCCCGACCGCGACGCTGGCGGAGTTCCGGGACTCTCCCGGCGCCGTCGAGGGCTTCGAGTGCGGCGACCTCTCCCGCAGCTGGGACATCCCGACCTCCTGCGTGCCGGGCAGCCAGGTGAACGTCCGCTACCAGGCGCCGAGCTGCTGGGACGGCGTCAACCTGGACAGCCCCGACCACAAGCGCCACATGTCCTACCCCGAGAACGGCTACTGCCCGCCCTCCCACCCGGTGGCGGTGCCGATGCTGGAGTTCAAGATCGCCTTCCCGGCGAGCGGTGACCTGTCGCAGGCGCGGCTGGCCAGCGGCCGCGGCTACACCTGGCACTACGACTTCTTCAACGCCTGGGACGACCCGGCCATCCTGGACGCGCTGGTGACCCACTGCATCAACGGCGGTCTCCAGTGCAACCCGCGTGGCTACGACCTGTACAAGCCGCACCGCGGCGCCGCCCTCACGGAGAACTTCGAACTGCCCTGACCCGCCGGCCCTGACCCTCCGGCCCGGACACCCGCCCGGCCTCCCGCGCCGGGGACCGCGCCATCGGTCCCGGGCGGGAGGCCCCGCCGGGACGCTCCGGCCCTCGCCCGGCCTCCCCCGGCCCCTCCCCGGTTCCCGGTGGGGGACCGGGAAGGGGCGGGGACCCGATCTTTCCGCGTATCCATCCCCGCCCCGTCCGGTACGGACCCGGGCGGGATCCGTGATGTTTCGGAGAGCGCTCTCCGGCAGTGAAGGGGACCATGTGAGCATCGACGGGCTCGACCGGCTGGTGGAGAAGCTGGACCTGGAACGGAAGGTGCGGC
Source organism: Streptosporangium sp. NPDC050148 (assembly GCF_055586505.1). Lineage (NCBI taxonomy): Bacteria > Bacillati > Actinomycetota > Actinomycetes > Streptosporangiales > Streptosporangiaceae > Streptosporangium > Streptosporangium sp. NPDC050148. The sequence goes on from NZ_JBVJIA010000012.1 coordinate 171,140, forward strand.
TGCTCACCGGGGCGAGCGTGTGGTCCACCCACGCCGAACCGGACATCGGGCTGCGGGCCATGGTCCTCTCGGACGGCCCCGTCGGGGTGCGCGGGGACGGCTGGGACGAGCGGAACACCTCGCTGACCCTGCCGTCGGCGACCGCGCTGGCCGCGACCTGGGACGAGGAGCTGGTCGCCCTGCTCGGCGGGCTGCTCGCGCGCGAGGCGCGGCGCAAGGGCGTGCACGTGCTGCTCGCCCCCACGCTCAACCTGCACCGCTCCCCGCTCGGCGGGCGCCACTTCGAGTGCTACTCCGAGGACCCCCTGCTGACCGGGCGGATCGGCGCCGCCTACATCCGGGGCGTCCAGGCGGGCGGGGTGGCCGCCACCGCCAAGCACTACGTCGCCAACGACTCCGAGACCGAACGGCTCACCCTCGACGCCCGCGTCGGCGAGCAGACCCTGCGCGAGCTGTACCTCGCGCCGTTCGAGGCGGCGGTCCAGGCGGGCGTCTGGGTCGTCATGTCCGCCTACAACGGGGTGAACGGGACCACCATGTCGGAGAGCCCCCTGCTCGCAGACCCGCTCAAGGGGACGTGGGGGTTCGACGGGGCGGTGGTGTCGGACTGGGGAGGCGTACGCTCCACCGTCGCCACCGCCCGAGCCGCACAGGACCTCGCGATGCCGGGACCGCGAGGCGCGTGGGGGGAGGCCCTGGTGGCCGCGGTGCGTGCGGGCGAGGTGCCCGAGGCCGCGATCGACGACAAGGTCCGGCGCCTGCTCCTGCTGGCCGCCCGGGTCGGCGCGCTGGATCCCGGCCTCCCGGGCCCCGACGGCCCGTCCCCCTCCGCGATCCCGGCCGCCTTCCCGGACCCGTCCGCCCCCGCGTTCCCGGCCGTTCTCCCGGACGCCGCCACCTTCCCGGACCCGTCCGTCTTCGCGGAACAGGACGCCCTCCCCGGCGCGTCGGGATCGCAGGACCGGGACCACGGGCACGCCCGGACCCTGCTGCGCCGGGCCGTGGCGGCGAGCGCCGTCCTGTTGCGCAACGAGGGCCCGCTGCTCCCCCTGGACCCCCGGCGCCTGCGCAGGGTCGCCGTGCTCGGGCCGAACGCCGCCGCGGCCCGGATCCAGGGCGGCGGGAGCGGGGGCGTGTACCCGCCGTCCGTGGTCTCCCCGCTGGAGGGCGTCCGCGAGGCGCTCTCCGGTACGGCGGAGGTGGTCCACGCGCCCGGCCCGTCCCTCGGCGACCGTCCCACCCCGCTGGGCACGGGCAACGCCCGTGACCCCCGTACCGGTGAACCCGGCGTCCTGGTCCGGCTGCTGGACGCGGCGGGCGCGGAGCTGCACGCCGAGCACCGGCTGACCGGCCGCATCCTGGAACCCGCGCGGATCGACGCCGCCGTCACCGTCGAGATCCGCGCCCTGCTGACCCCCGAGGCGGACGGCGTCTGGGACCTGGCCGTCGCCGGGTGGGGCCACGTCCTGCTGGAGGCGGACGGCCGGGTCCTGGTCGACGAGGAGGTGGAGCGGGACACCGACGACCCCGCCACCGTGCACCTGTCCCCGCCGTACCGGCGCGCCCGGCTCGCCCTGACCGCGGGCCGGCCGGTGGAGCTCGTCTCCCGCAGGCGCCTCGATCCCGGCAGCGGGATCGCCTCGTCCCTGGCCGCGGACCCGCCCCGGCGGGCCGACGAGGTGGAGCTGGCCGCCGCGGTGGAGCTCGCCCGAGACTGCGACGCCGTCGTCGTCGTGGTCGGCACCACCGAGGAGATCGAGAGCGAGGGCGCCGACCGCGCGCACCTGCGCCTGCCGGGGCGCCAGGACGAGCTCGTCCGCGCGGTCGCCGCGGCCAACCCGGCCACCGTCGTGATCGTCAACTCCGGCGGCCCGGTGGACCTGCCCTGGCGCGAGGAGGTGCCGGCCGTGCTGCTGAGCTGGTTCCCCGGGCAGGAGGCCGGGCACGGCCTCGCCGACGTCCTGTTCGGCCGCGCCGAACCGGGTGGCCGGCTGCCCACCACCTGGGCGGACCGGGCGCTGGTCTCCACGCTCCCCCGCGACGGGACGCTTCCCTACACCGAGGGCCTGGACATCGGCCATCGGGCCTGGCTGCGGCGGTCCACGCCCCCCGCGTACTGGTTCGGGCACGGGCTCGGCTACACGTCCTGGTCCTACGAGGGGCTCTCGGTGCCCTGGAACGCGCTGCCGGGCGCCCCGGTGCCGGTGAGGGTCCGGCTGCGCAACACCGGCCACCGCGCCGGACGGGAGGTCGTGCAGGTCTACCTCTCCCGGCCGGACACGGACGTGGTCCGCCCGGTCCGCTGGCTGGCCGGGTACGCCCTGGCCGACGCCGGGCCGGGCGAGGTCGTCGAGGTCGTCGTGGACGTGTCGGCACGGGCCTTCCGGCACTGGTCGGCCGAGCATCACGGCTGGCGGGTCGAGGAGGGCGCCTTCACGGTCCTCGCCGGGCGTTCGGCCGCCGATCTGCCGCTCGGCGGAGCGACGTGGCTCGCGGGGACGGACCGGCCGGTGGGCTCGCGGACGCCCGAGGCGGCCGCGGTGACGCGGGAGCCCGCCTGACGGCCGTCGTGCGCGGGCACCGCCCGTGAGGGCGGCCTACCGGTCGGCGAACGGGAGACCGGCCCGCAGGGGAGGGGCGTCCTGGGCGCCGCCCGGCGGAGGGCCTGCGGACGCGGAACGGGAGACCACGGTGAAGGACGCGTCCAGGTTGGTGAGTTTGAGCAGTTTGAGGACCGCGGGCGGGGCCCCGGCCAGCAGGAGGGGCGTGCCGCGTTCCCCGGCGTGCCGTCTGATCGCGATCAGCGCGCTCAGGCCGCAGGCGTCGATGAAGGTGACCCCGGACAGGTCGACGACGACCGTTCCCGGGGAGGTGTCGATGATGTCCTGCGCGAAGGCGAACAGGTACGGCCGCGTGGCGAGGTCGAGCTCACCGGCCACCGTGATGACCACGAAGTCACTCGCGTGTTCGCTCGTGAGTTGAAGTGCGTTCATCGCCCACTTCCCTGCAGGCTCACGTGAATGTACGTATCCGGCCAGGGGGTGTCGTGCGGACGCCTGGCCTCAGCTCACCGTTCCGGGCCTCGTCGTGCGGGCGTGGCGGGGAACGGACGATCTGAAGCCACGATACTCCCTAACGGTGCGAATCATCGCTTTCCGTGATCGTATAGCTTCGAAGCGAAGTGTAGATGCCAACCCGCACATGTGCCAGCTATTCCAGGAAAGAGCGTGCCGATCATGCCGGTCGACCGCCCTCGCCTGCCCTTTCGTCCCCGTACGGCACCTGTCGGGCACCGGCGGGACGGCGGGCGTGGCAGGGCGGGGGTCAGCCGGTGGAGTGGCTCGGGGCCATGGCGTCCAGGGCCTCGCGCAGGTCGCCGCGCACCTCGAAGTGCCGGTCGAGATTGGTGATCGTCAGCAGATGGGTGATCATGCCGGGGCTCACCACCAGCATGAGGCGGCCGCCCGCCTCCTTGGTCCGGGTGAGCGTGCCCACCAGGACGCCCAGCCCGACGGAATCGCAGAACGGCACGCCGGTCATGTCGAGCACCAGGTTCGGGGCGCCCGACGCCTCCAGGGCGCGGTCGATCTCCGCGCGCAACCGGGGAGCGACGGACATGTCGAGCTCGCCCGTTGCCCGTACGACCGCGCAGGGACCGCTGCGCCATGTCTGAACATCGAATGTCGAGATCACGATCATCACCTCCGTGCCTTTTTTCCTGCCCGGATGAAAGCTTGTTAAGCGCTTCACTCACTTTTTGCAGATATTGTCCGTTGCTGTTCTGGCGGACGGTGTCGCCGAGGGGGAGGGCGTCGCGGTCGCGGTCGCGACCGGCTCCTTGACCGTGATCTTCTTCGCGACCGGGTGCCTGCGACCGGCCACCACCTCGATGGCGTCGCCGAGACTCGCCAGCGGCCGCAGCTCCGCTCCGGACAGCGCCGCGGCGACGGTACGGGCCGAGTCCTCGCGGCCGGGGCCGTACCGCACGACGGTCCTGTCGAAGTCCTTCTGCGGGGTGTTGCCCGCGATCTCGGGGACCAGGAACCCGGCCTTCTGCAGCTCGGCCCTGGTCCGGGCGCCCAGGCCGGTGATCGTGGTGCCGTTGAGCACCCTGAGGGTGATCCGCGACGGCGGCACGGTGAGCGCGGGCGCGGAGGGGGAGGCCGAGGGGGTGGGCTTCGGGGTCTTGACCCGCGGGGTGGGCGCGACGAGCGTCTCGTCGGCGTTGATCCGGCGGAACAGCTCCCTGGCGCCCGCCTGGTCCCAGAGCACGGCCGACTCGCCGGTCGGCGTCTTGTAGTCGACGTCGGCGAGCGGGACCGTGGCGAAGGCCACGTCGTCGGTGGAGACGTTCTTGAGCTGGTCGGCCAGGCCGAGCAGGTCCTTGCGGAGCGCGTCGTCCACCCGGATCGTCTTCAGCGAGGTGTCGACGAAGTCGGCCAGCCTGAGCGGGTTGGTGAGCGTGTCACCGCTGAGGGCCTGGTTCAGCAGGGCGGACATCACCTGCTGCTGGCGGTCGATGCGGTCCAGGTCGGAGCGGGCGGTGGCCCTGGTCCGGGCGTAGGCGAGGGCCTCGACGCCACCGAGGGGGTAGGTCCCCGGCTTGAGGTAGAGCGCGGTCTTCGGGTCGTTGATCGGGACCGGGGTGCACACCGAGATGCCGCCGAGCGCGTCGACCACGTCGATGAAGCCGAGCACGTTGACCTCGATGTAGTGGTGCAGGGGCAGGCCCGTGGCGGCCTGCACCGCGCGCGTCGCGAGCCTGGGGCCGCCGAGCTGGTAGGCGGCGTTGATCTTGTGCTGGCCCTTGCCGGGGATCGTCGTCCAGGTGTCGCGCGGGAGGCTGACCACGGTGACCTTGCGGTGGTCCTCGGACAGGTGGACGACCATCATGGTGTCGGTCCGCTCACCGCTCTCGCGGCCCAGCTTGAGCCGGTTCTGCTGTTTGCGGGTGAGGTCGTCGCGCCTGTCGACGCCGACCACCAGGATGTTCATCGCGCCGGTGCTCGCGTGCGTCCCCGACACCCCCGCGTCGACCGGTCTGATCTTCGCCGTCGCGTAGTTCGTCAGCCCCCAGGTCACCCCGGAGCTGCCCAGCACCAGGCAGGAGAGCGCGCCGGCGATCACCAGGCCGCGGCTGCGGGCGCGTGCCCCCCTCGCCGACCTGCGGTCACGCCGTGGACTCACCCTGACGCTGCCGTAGGCGTCGCCGCCCACGTGCACACCCGAATCCTCCTCCGGGTCGCGCATGCATGGCCCCCTAGCCTCCAGCCGGGTCGATCAGGTACCCGTTCGTACAGTAGCGTGAGCGACGCCATGAAGCAGTTCCCCGACTCGCCCGCGCCGGCGTCGTCTTCCGAGACACGCGTCTGGCCCCCGATCTCCATCGTCATCCCGGTGCTGAACGAGGAGCGCCATCTGCGGGAGGCGGTGCGCCAGGTCCTGTCGCAGCGGTACGCCGGGCCGATCGAGGTGGTCCTCGCCATCGGCCCCTCGCGCGACCGCACCCAGGAGGTGGCCGACGAGATCGCCGCCGACGACCCCCGTGTGGTGGTGGTACCCAATCCGACCGGGCGCACCCCCAACGCGCTCAACGCCGCCATCGCCGCCTCCAGCAACGAGATCGTCGCCAGGGTCGACGGCCACGCGATGCTGCCCGACGACTACCTCCAGATCGCCGTGGAGACGCTCGAGGAGACCGGCGCCGACAACGTGGGCGGCGTCATGGCGGCCGAGGGCGTCACGCCGTTCGAGCAGGCCGTGGCCCGTGCGATGACCTCCAAGATCGGCGTCGGCGGTGCCCGCTTCCACACCGGGGGCACGGCCGGCCCGGCCGACACGGTCTACCTCGGGGTGTTCCGCCGCTCCGCGCTGGAGCGGGTCGGCGGCTACGACGAGCACTTCCAGCGGGCCCAGGACTGGGAGATGAACCACCGCATCCGCGAGTCGGGCGGCCTGGTCTGGTTCCAGCCGCGGATGCGCGTCTCCTACCGGCCCAGGCCCGACCTGGGCGCCCTGGCCAGGCAGTACTTCCACTACGGGCGCTGGCGCCGGGTGGTCGCCCGCACCCACGAGGGCACGATCAACCTGCGCTACCTGGCGCCGCCGCTGGCCGTGCTGGCCATCCTGGCGGGGCTGCTGGTCTCGCCGTTCTTCCGGCCCGGCCTGCTGATCCCCGGCGGGTACGTCGCGGCGATCCTGGCGGGGTCGGCGGTGACCGGCAGCGGCCTGCCCGCTCCCGCGCTCGCCCGGCTGCCGCTGGTCTACATGACCATGCACATGTCGTGGGGCTGGGGCTTCCTGACGAGCCCGCGAAGGCTCGGCAAGCCGGAGCGCGCGGGCGGCTGACCCCCTGCCCGGAAGGCCCCTGTCCGGAAGGTCCTGTCCGGAAGGCCCCGATCCGCGCGTCCCCTGTCCGGACGGCCTCAGTCCGGACGGCCTCGGTCACCGGCCGCCGCGGCCCGCAGCAGGGTCTCGGCGATCAGCAGGTCGACCGGGTGGGTCACCTTCATGTTCCGCTCGCTGCCCGGCACGACGTGGATCGGCACCTCGGGCAGGTAGCGCAGCAGCACGCCGCAGTCGTCGGTGGGCGGCCGGTCCCCGAACCCGGGGTCGGCGAACGCGCGCTCGTACGCCTCGCGGATCACCGACAGGCGGAAGCACTGCGGGGTCTGCACGCGGCGCAGGGTGGAGCGGTCGGGGACGTCGAGGACGAACTCCCCGTCCGGCCCGGAGGAGGTCACCACGATCGTGTCGGAGCTGGGGATCGCGACCTCGACGGCCCGGTGGGTCCGCAGCGCCTCGACGCAGTCGGCGATGATCCGGGGCTCGGCCAGCGGGCGTACGGCGTCGTGCAGCAGGACGTCGCACTCGCGCGCCCCCAGGGCCCGCAGCGCCCGCCAGGTGGTCTCCGGACGGGTCTCGCCGCCCTCCAGCACCGCGGTGACCTTGGTGAGGCCGCCGCGCTCCACGATCCGCTCCACCTCGGCGGTGAAGCCGGGCGCCATCAGCACCATGATCTCGTCGATCTCCGGCACCCCCTGGAACAGGGCGATCGTGTGCTCCAGGATCGTCCTGCCGGCTATCTCCAGCAGCTGCTTGGGGGTGCCGCGGCCGACGCGCCGGCCGACACCCCCCGCCAGGACCACCGCGACGGTTCGGGGACGGGGTGCGCGTTCGGCCACGTTCGCCTTCCTTCGACAGTTCGGATATGGCGAGCGTAACGGGTGCGTACCCGATCGTCCGGCGCGCTCCCGTGCTATCCCGTCAAGATCTAGCTACGCTGAGTGCGCACTCCCCGATTCGTACGGTGACGCCGTCGGATACGAAGGAGCCCGTATGCCCGACCCTCGCGCCACCGCCTCGCCCGGCACGCCCCGGACGGTCGCGGTCGTGCTCGCCACCACCGAGGCGTCCCACCTGCGCTGCCCGGACGGGACGCTGCTCGAACGGCTGACCGCGCAGCTGTCGACCCTGCCGGTGCGGGACGTGCACGTGGTGGCCCGCTCCAGCGACATCATCCACGCGCCCGGCGGCACCTACATGATCGGGACCGAGGGCTCCCGGGGGCTCGCCGACGACCTGCGCAGGGTCGCCAAGGCGGCCGGCTCGTCCCCCGGCCCGGTGCTGGTGGTCGCCGGTGACCTCCTCGCGCACACCGAGGCTCTGGCCCTGCTGGTCGGGCACCCCTCGCAGGGCACCGCGGCGCTGGTGGGCGACGAGGGGGACGGGCCGGGCCCGTCGCGCCCGCCGGTCAGGACCGAGGGCGGGGCGGTGACCGCCGCCGGCACCTCCTTCCACCGGGTCGGCGCGGCCAACGGCACCTTCCGCGGGGCGCTGCAGATCGGCGTCGCCGACCTGACGCTCCTCGCCGAGGTCGCCGAGGCGCTCGCCGAGCTGGCCGAGACCGGCCGCCTCGGCCCGATGGACGGCGCCGAGGCGCCGGGCCTGCTCCTGACCGGCCTGGTCCGCTCGGGCGTCCGGGTGCGTGCGGCCAGGCTCGGCCGCCTGCACGGCGACCGGATGGACGGGCAGGCGGACACCGACGCGGCCGTACGGCGGCTGGAGAAGGTCGACGAGGCCGAGGCCCGGCTGGACGACGCGGTCAAGGGCAACGACGGCTTCTTCGCCACCTACGCGGTGAGCTCCTGGTCGCGGCATCTGGTGAGGCTCGCGGACGAGCTCCGGCTGACGCCCAACGCCGTCACCGGCATGTCCGTCGGCCTCGCCGCGCTCGCCGCGGTCTGGTTCTCCACCGGCACCCGGCCGGGCATGATCGCCGGAGGGGTGCTGCTCTACCTGTCGTTCGTGCTCGACTGCGTGGACGGCCAGCTGGCCCGCTACACCCGCGCCTTCTCGCCGCTCGGGGCGTGGCTGGACGCCACCTTCGACCGCGTCAAGGAGTACGTCGTCTACGTGGGCCTCGCCTTCGGGTACGCGGCCGGGCTGGAGAGCACCGGAGGCGGCCCGGACGGCATCTGGGCGCTGGCGGTGGCCGCGCTGATCCTGCAGATGCTCCGCCACATGATCGATTTCTCGTACGGCGGGGCGCGTGCCGACGCCGCCCGGGCCAGGGCCGCCCGATCCGCGCCGGAGGGCTCCGGAGTCCCGCGTTCCCGCAGGAGGGACCCGGGCACCGGCCTGGAGGACGCGCTGTGGGACACCTCGGAGCCCGGGACGACGGTCTCGCGGGCCGCCCTGGCCGACCCGGCCGATCCCGCCGACCCCGCCCGCCCGGAGGGCCTGTCCGGGTGGCCGGTGCCGGTGCCGCTGCTGGAGCCGAAGTGGCGGGCCGCGTTCGCCTCGCCCGAGGCGGAGCAGGTACCGGCGACGGCCGAGCACGGGGACGGCCCGGCACCCGTCCTGGACGACCGGGCGGGCACCGGGAGCCTCCTGGACGAGTGGACGGGCACCGGAGGATCCGCCGGCGGGCGGGCGGGCGTCATGGACGCCGGTGCGGACGCCGCCGGGGCGGTGCCCGGGAGCACCGCAGGCTTCACCGGGAACGACGCGGGGGACCGGCGCGGGACCACGGGGACCGCCGGGACCGCCGGGACCGCCGGCGGCTCCGGGATCCCCACGCGCGCGATCGAGCCGGACAGGGACAACGCGGTCGTGCGGCTCTCCGAGACCATGGAGAAGGTCTCCCTCGCCCGCTGGCTCAAGAAGATCGTCGTCCTGCCCATCGGGGAACGGATGGCGCTGATCGCGCTGACCGCGGCGTTCTTCAACGCCCGGGTGACCTTCCTCGCCCTGCTGGCCTGGGGCGGGGTCGCGATGGTCTACATCCTCGCGGGCCGGATCGGCAGGTCGCTGAACCGATGACCGGTATCGGACACGACGCCGGGCGCCGTGAGCTCCGCGGGCGCCGCGAGCACGGTGGGCGCGGTGGGCGCGGTGGGCGCGGCGGGCGCCCCGGCCGGCGGCCCGCGCTTCCGTCCGGATCCCTCCCGGGGGGAACGCCACGGCGGACACCGGGGGGAACGCCACGGGGGACACCACGGGGGACACCGACACGAACGGGGGAACGGGTGTGATCGCGATGTCCGTGCACATGACGCCGGTGCCGCGCAGCGCAGTGGTCGCGTACCGGGACGACGGGGTGCTGTCGCGGGGCATGGGCGCGCTGGTGGCGGGGCAGCTCCCGCCGCTGCCGCCGGCGGTCGTCGGGATGTTCGTGACCGGGGTGCTGCTGTTGGTCGGCGTGGCCGGTACCGACGGCCCGGCGGTGTTCGCCCCGGCGGTGGTGCTGCTGCTGACCGGTCCGGGCAGCTCCCACCCGCACGACGGCAGGCTCGACTGGCTGGTGCCGCCGATCCTGCGCCTCACCGAGTACGGCTTCGTGGCCTCGGTGGGCTTCGCGCACGACGTGCCGCCGGTGCTGATCTTCATGCTGCTCGGCGCGATGGCGTTCCATCACTACGATCTGGTCTACCGGTTGCGGCAGCGGGTCTACCCGCCGTCCTGGCTGGCCTCGGCCGGTCTCGGCTGGGACGGCCGGATGCTGCTGGTCGCGCTGGGCGGCCTCGCCGGGCAGGTCACCGCCGTCTTCGCGCTGCTCGCGCTGTACCTGTGGTGCCTGTTCTCCTGGGAGAGCGTCACCTGCTGGCTGGCCGCCCCCCGGGTCGGGGTGGACGCGGCCGACCTCGGCGCGCACGACTGAGGACCCCCGTGACGCACGATCGGGAACATCCGGCAAACTCCGGATTACACGATCAGGCCCCGAAGGCAACTAACCTTTGGGGCCTAGGAGTGCCCGCCGGGAGGCTCTCACCCGAATGAGGAGTGCACGTTGCTGGGAATGGTGCTGGCCGCCGGGGCCGGACGACGCCTGCGGCCGTACACGGACACGCTGCCCAAGGCTCTCGTGCCGGTCGACGGCGACACCACGATCATGGACATCTCGCTGCGGAACCTCGCGGCCGCCGATCTCCGTGACGTCGTGGTCATCGTCGGCTACCAGGCGCAGGCCGTACACGAGCGCAAGGCCGAGCTGGAACGGCGGCACGGCGTGAAGCTCACCCTCGTGCACAACGACAAGGCCGAGGAGTGGAACAACGCCTACTCGCTATGGTGCGCGCGCGAGTACTTCGACCAGGGAGTGCTCCTGGTCAACGGCGACACGGTGCACCCGGTCTCGGTGGAGGAGACGCTGCTGTCGGCGCCGGCGACCAGCGACATCCTGCTCGCGGTGGACGACGTCAAGAAGCTCGCCGACGAGGAGATGAAGGTGACCCTCGACGAGGACCGTCACCTGCGGCGCATCACCAAGCTGATGGACCCGTCCGAGGCCGCCGGTGAGTACATCGGCGCCACGCTGATCCGTTCCGGCATCGGCGAGCGCCTCGCCGACGCGCTGAAGGCGACCTTCGAGCGCGACCCGCAGCTGTACTACGAGGACGGCTACCAGGAGCTCGTCGCCCGCGGCGAGAAGATCGCGATCGCCCCCATCGGGGACGTCCCCTGGGTCGAGGTCGACAACCACGACGACCTCGCCAAGGCGCGGGAGATCGCGTGCCGATACTAGCCAGGATGCTGCCGGCCCCCCTGTCGATGGAGGTCCGGCGCGGTGCGGTCGCCCAGCTCGGCTCGCTGCTGGCCGACAGCAGGGTGGCGACCTCCGGCCGGGTGGCGGTGGCGGTGGGCGCGGGCCAGGGGGACCGGATCGCCTCGGTGATCGCCCCCTCGCTCGGCGAGGCCCGGGTCTTCCGGGTCCCGGACGGTTCGGTGGACGCGGCCGTCTCGCTCGGCGCGGACCTGCGCAAGGGCGCCTACGAGGCGGTCGTGGGCATCGGCGGCGGCAAGACCATCGACGTGACCAAGTACGCCGCGTCGCTGGCCGGGATCCCGATGGTCGCGGTGGCCACCAACCTGTCGCACGACGGGATCTGCTCGCCGGTGGCCTCGCTCACGCACGACGGAGGCAAGGGCTCGTTCGGCGTGCCCATGCCGCTGGCCATCATGGTCGATCTTGACTTCGTGCACGACGCGCCCGCCTCGCTGGTCCGCTCCGGTGTCGGCGACGTGGTCAGCAACCTGTCGGCGATCGAGGACTGGCAGCTCGGCGCGGGCGAGCGCGGCGAGCCGATCGACGGCCTGGCCTGCGCGATGGCCCGTACCGCGGCGGAGGCGGTGATCGGCCGGGGCGACTCGATCGAGTCCGACGCGTTCCTGACCGTGCTGGCCGAGGCGCTCATCCTGTCGGGCATGTCGATGGTGGTCGCCGGGTCCTCCCGTCCCTCCAGTGGCGGAGATCATGAGATCCTGCATGCCGTGGATCAGCTCTTTCCCGGTACCTCCAATCACGGCGAGCTCGCCGGGATAGGTGCCGCGTTCTGTTTCTTCCTCCGCGAGGACTCGCGCAGGCTCACCCAGGTCGTCGACTGCCTGCGCGGGCACGAGCTGCCGGTCACCCCCGCCGACGTGGGGTTGTCCGCCGGGCAGTTCACCGAGGCGGTCGCGCTGGCGCCGTCCACCCGCCCCGGCCGTTACACGATCCTTGAGCACCTGCGCCTGTCGGAACCGGAGATTCGCGAGCGGGTGGAGGATTATGTCCGGGCCGTCGGTCGCTGAGCTCCGTGCGGTGGCCCAGCCGCAGTCGACCATGGGCCGCAACAGCGGCGAGCACTGGGCCGGCTCGCTGTACATGCGCAAGCTGTCGATCTACGTCACCTGGGTGCTGGCCAAGACGCCGATCACGCCCAACCAGACCACCTGGCTGATGATCCTCACCGGGGTGCTGGCCGGGGTGGTGCTCGCGCTGCCCGGCCTGTGGACGGCCGTGCTGGCGGCCCTGCTGGTCCAGCTCTACCTGCTGCTCGACTGCTCCGACGGGGAGCTGGCCCGCTGGACCCGGCGCACCTCGATCACCGGGGTCTACCTCGACCGGGTCGGCCACTACTTCGCCGAGGCCGCCCTGCTGATCGGGCTGGGGTTCCGGGCCTCGCAGGTGCTGCCCGACTGGTACACGGTCGCGGGCTTCGCCGCCGCGCTCGGCGCCATCCTGATCAAGGCGGAGACCGACCTGGTGGACGTGGCCCGTGCCCGGTCGGGCCTGGTCGCGGCCACCGAGTCCTCGGCCGAGCAGTTCGGCTCGCGCGGGCTGGGCATGGCGCGCAGGGCCGCCGCGGCGCTGCGCTTCCACCGGATCGTGCAGGCGGTCGAGCTCTCGCTGCTCGTGGTGGTCGCCGCGATCTGGGACGCGATCAACGGGGGCCTGGCCGCGACGAGGGTGCTGGTGGTGGCCTGCGTGGTGGTGGCGGTGCTGCAGATGGTCCTGCACCTGATCAGCATTCTCGCCTCCAGGCGGCTTTCGTGAGGAACCGGATGGCGGCCGGGCGCGTCGTAGGAGCGGGCACCCCTTTGTTTGGTGGGTGTTCGTCGGCGGTTCCGATACGCTTGTTCCCCGGTAAACGCAGAACCCCAGGCCCGGCCAGATGTGCCCGATCCAGCAGACTCGGTGATCATGAAAGTATGCTCCGCACGTGCTCTCGACGCGTCAAGGCGATGACCCGTTGAAGATCTCGTGCGTCATCCTCACCATGGGCAACCGGGTCCCCGAGCTGGACCGGGCGGTGGAGTCCGCGCTGAACCAGGTCGACGGCGACGTCGAGGTGGTGATCGTCGGTAACGGCGCCGACGTCCCCGAGCTGTCGGTCTCGGTGCCCGCCGGTTCCTCGGCCTCGATCAGGAGCGTGCGGCTGAGCCACAACGCGGGCATCCCCGCGGGCCGCAACCGGGGCGTCGAGGAGTGCTCGGGCGACGTCGTCCTCTTCCTCGACGACGACGGCTGGTACGCCGACACCGGCCTGGTGGCCCACCTGCGGGAGCGCTTCTCCACCGAGCACGACCTCGCGGTCGTCTCCTTCCGGGTGAAGGACCCCGACGGGGGCGTCGGGCAGCGCCGGCACGTCCCCCGGCTGCGCGCGGGCGACCCCGAGCGCTCCTCCCCGGTGACCACCTTCCTGGGCGGCGCGTGCGCGATCCGCCGTTCGGCGTTCCTCCAGGTCGGCGGGCTTCCCGAGCGGTTCTTCTACGCGCACGAGGAGACCGACCTGGCCTGGCGGCTCCTCGGCGAGGGCTACCGCATCGAGTACGACGCCAAGACCGTCATGTACCACCCGCAGGTCCCCCCCACCCGGCACGCCGACTTCTACCGGCTCAACGCCCGCAACCGGGTCTGGCTGGCCCGCCGCAACCTCCCCTGGGTCCTGGCGGTGCTGTACCTGCTCAACTGGATCGTCCTGACGCTGGTCCGCGAGCGCTCCCGCTCCGCCCTGCGCGCCTGGTTCACCGGCTTCGTCGAGGGGCTGCGCGAGCCCGCCGGAGAGCGCCGCCCGATGGGCTGGAACACCGCCTGGCGGATGCTCCGCCTCGGCCGTCCCCCGATCGTCTGACCCCCTCCACCGTGGACGTGTACACCCTGGGCGAGGCGTTCGGCGTCGTCACCAGCGGCCGGATCCGCCACGAGCACGAGGCCAGGCTGGACGTCACCGGCGCGGAGTTCACCGTCGCGGTCGGGCTGGCCCGGCTCGGGCACGGGGTCGGCTGGCTGGGCAAGGTCGGCGACGACGAGCTGGGCGCGCGGATCCTCACGGCGCTGCGCGGCGAGGGCGTGGACGTCTCCGACGTCAGGGTGGACGAGGCGGCGCCGACCGGTCTGCTCCTGCGGGAGTCCAGGCTCGGCCAGCCCCCCTGGGTCACCTACTACCGCACCGGGGTCAGGCTAGCCCAGGGCAACGTCCCGATCGACCGGATCGCGGCCTCCCGCCTGCTGCACGTCAGCGGGATCACGGCCGCGCTGAGCGCGCGCGACGCCATGAACGCCGCGATACGGGCGGCGCGGACCGCCGGGGTCGCGGTCTCGGTCGCGATCGACTACAACGACCGGCTCTGGCCGGACCTGCGCGAGGCCGAGGAGATCCTCAGCGTGCTGGCGTGCTCGGCCGACGTGCTCTTCGTCCGGCAGAGCGAGCTCGACCTGGTCAAACCCGCGCTCACCGGGGACCGCGAGGTCATCGTGATCCGCGGCACCCGGGGGGCGAGCGTCCGGGTGGACGGCGTCCGTCACGACGCGCCCGGCCTGTCCACGCCCGTGGTGGACCGCAACGGGTCGGGGGACGCCTTCGTGGCGGGTTACCTCAGCGCGCTGCTGGAAGGGCTGCACCCCGCGGACCGGCTGCGCCGCGGCTTCCTGCTCGGGGCCTTCGCCTCGTCGGGCCCCAGCGACTGGCAGGGCCTGCCGACCAGGACCGAGCTGCCGCTGCTGGACCTCGACGCCTGACCCCCGCCCCCGCGGGTGTGCCCGGCCCGTGAGCGCCTACCATCGCCTTCGTGTCGAACCGAGAACTCGTCGTCCTGGGCACCTCCAGCGCGGTCCCCACCCGCCGCCGCAACCACAACGGCCATCTGCTGCGCTGGGACGGGTACGGCCTGCTGTTCGACCCCGGCGAGGGCACGCAGCGGCAGATGATCCACGCGGGCGTGGGCGTGCACGACGTCGACTGGATCTGCCTGACGCATTTCCACGGCGACCACTGCCTGGGGGTGCCGGGGATCGTCCAGCGGATGTCGCGGGACGGGGTGACCGAGGCGGACGCGGCCTTCCCGGCGAGCGGCGAACGGTACTGGGAGCGGCTGCGGCACGCGACGGTCTTCCACGACGTCGTACGGATCCGCGAGCACCCGCTCTCGGGGCCGGTGGCCGAGCTCGACACCGGCGGCGCGCCCTTCACGCTGACGGCCCGCAGGCTCGACCATCCGGTGGAGGCGTACGGTTACCGGCTGACCGAGCCCGACGGCGTCACCATGCTCCCGGACGAGCTCGCCGCCCGCGGCGTGCGCGGCCCCGACATCGGGCGGCTCCAGCGGGACGGCCGGGTCACCGCTCCGGACGGCCGGACGGTGACGCTGGCCGAGTGCGGGGTGCGCCGTCCCGGCCAGAAGATGGCCTTCGTCATGGACACCCGGCTCTGCGACCCGGTCTTCGAGCTGGCCGACGGCACGGACCTGCTGGTCATCGAGTCGACCTACCTGGACGAGGACGCCGCCCTGGCCCGGGACCACGGGCATCTCACGGCGGGGCAGGCGGGCCGGGTCGCCTCCGAGGGCGGGGTCGCGCGGCTGGTCCTGACCCACTTCTCCGAGCGGTACCGCGCCGAGGACGAGGAACGCTTCGCCGCCCAGGCGGCCGCGGTGTTCGGTGGGGACGTGGTCGTCGCCCGCGACCTCGGCCGCGTCCCGGTCCCGCCGCGCAGGGCCCTTCCCCCTCGCTGACCGGCGTGGACGGGCCGGGGGCGGCGTTCGGCCGGAGGAACCCCTTCGCGCAGGCCCTTCCCGCTCGCCGACCGGCCGGTCCCGTGGCCGGTCAGGGCTCCTTGGCCTCGCCGAAGGACATGGCCATGTGGGAGACCGTGGTCGTCATCAGGGCGCGCCTGGGCAGGCCGAGCTCGCTCAGCTCCTTGGCGATCGAGTGGTTGCCCAGCCGGATCAGCGCGCCTCCGGGACGTGCCCGGACGCCCCGGGGGGTCATCGACCACGGGATACGCCGGGTGACGCCCTCCAGGTGGCTGTAGGCGTCCATGGCGGTCATCATCCCGGTGCCCGGCACCGGGACGCCGGGTTTGATCAGCAGGTCCAGCACCATGCGGCCGTCCTTGCGCAGGATGCACCGCTTGTAGGGGGTGGACAGGCGCAGGTCGATGTCGGCGAGCTCCTTGGGAAAGCCCCAGATCGAGCGGCCGGCCTCCAGGGTGAAGCCCTGGTCGACGGGGAGCCAGTGGACGAACGCCCCCGCGCCCGCCGTGCGCAGCTCGGCCAGGTTCGCGCGCAGCCCGCCGCCCGGGGCGTGGCCGGACCCGGGAGGCCGGACCAGGAAGGCGATGCCGAACTCGTGGTACGGGTCCAGGTCGCCGTCGACGTAGTCGGCGAACATCAGCGTGCACAGCGCCTTACGGGGCAGCACCTCGGCGACGTCCAGGTTCGAGTAGGCGATCACGGCTCGCGCGGCGTCCGCCCGGACCAGGTAGGAGGCGGCGCAGACCGCGACGTCGCGGATGCGCACCGGCATGGCGACCTCGCGTCCCTGGATCAGATGACGTGCCATGCCTCCAGTACACCAATCTCCAGCCGTGACGTCACTGTTTTACCTGCCCATTCCTCAAGCATTCCTATGAATTCACCGGCTTTGTCCGGCCAGTTGTGATGGGCCAGTGCCTCGGCGTGACCGCGCGCCCCCATCTCCGCGGCCCCCGCCGGGTCGTCCCGCAGGGCCAGCACCGCGCGTACGGCCGCGTCCGCGTCCCCGTAGGGGACGACGGTCCCGCACCCGGTCCGCTCGACCAGCGCGGTCACGGCGGGCAGCGGCGTGGTGACCACCGGGATCCCGCGCGACATGTAGTCGATGACCTTGGCCGGCAGCGGGGGCCGGCCCGGCGCCCGGCGGGGGAGCGACAGGCCGGCGATCGCGCCCTCGGCCATCCGCAGCGCGTGCCGGTTGGGCACGTGGCCGTACCAGTCGAGCAGGCCCTGCCGCTGCGCGTCCCGCAGCATCGGCCTGACCCGGGCGTCGGCCGAGCCGATGAGGTCGAGCCTGATCCCGTACGGGAGCAGCGCGCGGGCCATGCCGATCAGCTCGTCCACGCCACCGGCCTCGGACAGGTGGCCGATGTGGACCACCCGGTTGCGACCGGGCGGCGCGGGCGGGAGGGCCGGCACGTAGGCGGCGTCGGGCACCACCGGGTGGGGCCGGTCGAACCGGTCGCGCAGGGACTCCTCGGACAGGATGAGGCGCAGGTCGCGTTCGGCGCGGGCCTCGACGCGGCGTACCAGCGCGGACAGGGCCCGGCGCGGGTGCCAGGCGGGGCCGGAGCCCGCGTCCTGCACGGCGGCGGCGCGTACGTCCCAGACCGTGACGGGGCGGCGTCCAGGCAGCCGGAACAGCAGCTCCAGGTCGTGCACGATCAGCAGGTCGGCGCCCTCCACCCCGCGGGCGAGAGCCCTGCGGGCGGCCTTGATCGAGCGCCCGCGGCGGTTGCCGATCGCCCGCGGCACGTCGATCGCGCGGATCGGCGGATCCGGGGTGACGTTGCAGTCGGTGAAGGGGGCGACGTAGGTGATCTCGTGGCCGGCGTCCAGAAGCGCCCGGATCTGCCGGTGCATGATCCGGGCGTCTTCCGGGTGATGAACGATCGTGGCGACACATACCCGCATACGCCGATGGTGGGCGTTTGTTCCGTCCTCCCCGGAGGGGTTGGGTTAACTACCGGGGAACCGCCGCTGAACTCTCCTGGGCGGGCCCGGCAGCTCCGGCGGGCCCCTCCGGTCCGGCGGGTCGGCCGGACGTCGCGGCGGCGTCGGCGGGCGCCGGGGACGGGCGGCGGTAGAGCCAGACCAGGCGGGGTTCGAGCAGCCACTTGAAGAGCCTGCGGGTCTCGGGCAGGCAGAGCACGATGGCCAGGGCCAGCGAGCTCGACGCGATCGCGGCCACGCCCAGCGGGCCGTACAGCCAGGGGAAGCTCAGCCAGCCCTGGTCCTTGGCGATGACCACGACGACGCCGTGCAGCAGGTAGGCGTACAGGGTGCGGGTCCCCAGGTCGGAGAACCAGGTCTCGCGCCTGGGCACCAGCGCGAGCACCGCGAACGTCATGACCAGCGCCGCGACCAGCACGGCGGCGCGCACCCCGAACCCCAGCCACCAGGTCATGTCCATGGCCTTGAAGCTGTAGCGGAAGTAGATCGGGTCGAGCGGCACCCGGGGCGCGATGACGATCGCCACCCCGGCGGCGCAGGCCAGGACGACCGCCGAGGTGATCCTGACCCACAGGGGCTTGAGCAGGTCGAAGTGCTCGGGCTTGAGCAGCAGGCCGAAGACGTAGAACGGGAGCAGGCCGAAGAAGCGGTCGATGCTGAAGTCGCCGGAGATCTCGGAGAAGCCCGCGGCCATGTAGATGACCACGGCGACCAGCAGCGGCTGCCGCATCCGGGTCCAGATGGGCGTGGAGATCCGCCAGAGGACCAGGGCGAGCAGGTACCAGTTCAGCCAGGCCGGGTCGATGATCGTGAGCGTCCACTTCTGGCCCAGCGCGAAGCGCAGCAGCGCGTACCCGATCTCCACCACCACGTACGGGATCAGCAGGGTGTCGACCAGCTTGTTGATCTTCGCGTTGGAGTTCCAGAAGTTGCGGCCCAGATAGCCGCTGATCAGCACGAACGCCGGCATGTGGAACATGTAGATGAACAGGTACGCGGCCTCGGCCGAGTGCGCCTTCAGGGTGGGCACCAGCGCGTGGCCCGTCACCACCAGGGCGATCAGGACGAACTTCACGTTGTCCAGGTAGGGCTCGCGCTTCTTCCTGGCCGCGGGGGCGGGCTCCTCGGCGACCGGCTCGCGCTCGCGCTCGGCCCGCCGCTCCTGCTCGGCCGCGGGCCCCTGGTTCCAGAACGAGGGCTCGCCCTGGCCACCGGCGTTCTCCCAGTAGGAGAAGGGACGCTCCTCCGGAGCCGGAGCCGGAGCCGGAGCCGGAGCCGGAGTCGGGACGGGACCCGGCACGGGGGCGGCCCGCGGCAGGGACCGCCCGGTCTGCGGTGCTGACTGCGGTGCGGACTGCGGCGCCGACTGCGGTGCGGTGTGGGGGTGTCCGGCACCGGGGAACGGCTCGGGGAACGACGGGTGCCCCGGGCCTGCCGTCCGGCCGTGCCCCTGGGGCCGGGCCGCCCCACCCGGCGGGGGCACGGCGTACGGGTGCGCGCCCGGCTGCGGGTGGGCAGTCGGATGGGCGGGCGGCGGGGAGCCGGGGGGCACCCCCCGGTCCGGCCGGGGGGCGGGGACCCGGGAGGCGGCGTACGGGTCGGAGCCGTGGGAGGCGGGACCCTGCGACGCCGGGCCGTACGGGTCGGAGCCGTGCGAGGGGGTGCGCGGGGCGGGGGGACGCTCCTGGGCCCAGGACGCGTCCCGCATCCAGGCCCGGTCGTCGTGCCCGCCGGCGCGGTCCTCGGGCGTCCGCGGGGGAGCGACTCCCGGCGGATCGGGTGTTCCCAGAGGAGCGGGCGTTCCCAGGGGGGGTGTCCCCGGGAGGTCCTCGCGCGCCCAGGCCGGGCCATCCTGTGCCCAGGCGAGGCTCTCCTGCCCCCAGGACTGGTCGTCGCGCGCCCAGAACGACCCCTCCTGGGACCAGGCCGGGTCGTCGGGGCTCCAGGAGGCGCCCCGGGGCACCGGCTCGGGCTCCAGCGGCTTGGACAGGTCGAGCGGATCGCGGGAGTCGTACGGCTCGCCGGGGTGGGCCTCCCGGTACACCGGGTAGGCCCCCCACTCGGTGGCCTCACCGGGGCGGTCGTCACGCGTGTCGTCGCGTACGTCGTCGCGCGGGCCGCCGTGCCGGGGCGACCGGCCGAAGGTGGTGGCGCCGTGGCCGGGCGGCTCCGGCCACGCGGGCCGGGAGGGCCCGGAAGGCCCGGAAGGCCCGGAGGGCTCGGAGGATCGGGAAGGCCGGGAGTCGCCGGGCTCCGGGTCGGGAAGGCGGTGTCCGCCGGACTCCGGCCACGGGGAGCGGGACGGCTCGAATCCCAGGGGCGGGGTCCGGGACGCGTCCGGTCCCGGGTCGGACCTCCGGCCCTGTCCGCCGGTGGACCGGCCGGGGCCGGCGTCGGAACCGCCGTCGTCCTGGGGG
Organism: Streptosporangium sp. NPDC050148; assembly: GCF_055586505.1. Lineage (NCBI taxonomy): Bacteria > Bacillati > Actinomycetota > Actinomycetes > Streptosporangiales > Streptosporangiaceae > Streptosporangium > Streptosporangium sp. NPDC050148. The sequence goes on from NZ_JBVJIA010000012.1 coordinate 191,305, forward strand.
GCCGGCACCTGGAAGGATCGGATGTCGCTCACGGGGGGATGGCTCAGCTATCTCTCGGAGGCCGGGGAGTGGTCGGGCAGACCGACGGGGCGCCCGGAGCGGGCCGGATGCGCGGGGGTTCGCCGTGCCGCCGTCACCACCCTAAACCGACCGTGCGCCCTGTGTCGCACACCCGCTTCGATTCCGGAGGTTCCCGGGTAATCGTGACCGTCCACGATCCGGCGGCCCGGCCGCACGGTGCGGGCACGGCGGGCCGGGGCACGGGCCGGCCGGGGACCACGGGCTCACGATGCCACGCCCGGCGGGCGCGTCCCGCCGCGGGACGGTCCCACGCCGGCTCCCGTCCGCGCCGTCAGACCGTGACGACGACCTTCCCCGGCGCGTGCCCCCGCTCCTGGTACCCGACGGCCGCCGGGATCTCCTCGAACGGGTAACGGCGGTCGATGAGCGGGGTGAGCCGCCCGTCCTCGATGAGCTCGGTCAGCGTCACCAGGTTCCGCCCGATCCCCGTGCTCCGGACCAGGTCGACCATGACGATCCTCTGCGACACGAACGGCGACATCGCGAGCGTCGCGAAGATGCGGCCGACGGGCCGCACCCACCGCCCGCCCGGCCCGCCGATCAGCGCGCAGGTCCCGCCGGGGGTCAGCACGCGCCGGTACGCCCGCCACGGGTGGCTTCCCGCGATGTCCAGGAGCAGGTCGTGGCGCCGCCCGTCGCGGGTGAAGTCCCGCGCGGTGCGGTCGACGACCTCGTCCGCGCCGAGCGAGCGGACCAGCTCGACGTTCCGCGTGCCGCACACGGCGGTGACCCTCGCGCCGAACGCCTTGGCGAGCTGTACGGCGAACGTGCCCACGCCTCCCGACGCCCCGTTGACGAGCACGCTCTGCCCCGGCCGGACCCGCCCGGCGTCCCGCAGGGCCAGCAGTGCGGTGATGGCCGCCAGCGGCACCGCGGCCGCCTGCTCGTACGAAAGGTTCCCCGGTTTGGGCGCGAGCTCGTCCTCGCGGACGCACGCGTACTCGGCGAAACCGCCCTGCTTGGGCATCCCGAAGACCTCGTCACCGGGACGGAACCCCGTCACCTTCCGGCCCACCGCCTCGACCCGTCCCGCGATGTCGGCGCCCAGCACGCGGATCTTCGGTGCGCGCAGCCCGGGACCGCCGCCCATCAGGCGCGCGACGTACGGCTCCCCCCGCATGAGGTGCCAGTCGTAGGGCTGGACGGAGGTGGCGCGCACCCGGACGAGCACCTCGTCGTCGGCGGGCACGGGCGTGTCGATCTCGGTGAGATCCAGGACGTCGGGTGAGCCGTACGAACGCAGGACGAACGCCTTCATGACATTCCTCATTCCTCGTGGGTGCGGGACGGGACATCGGCCCGCCGGAGGCCGTCAGCCTCATGGAGCGGCCGGATCGGCGCGTCGCCCGCGCCGCTGGACGGCCCGTGGAGCGCCGGGGCCGCCGGTGCCGGCGGCCGGACGGTGACGAGCGCGTCCCGGGCCACGCAGGGTCAGCGTAGGAGTCCCGCGCGGAGGGTCCATCGGCCGAAAGTACGCCTGATCAGTGGATGATCGGCCAGTGCGGAGCGGGCCTTTCCGGCGATGACCGCCGCCGTGCCGGCGGTCACGATCGGGGCATGACCGATGAGAGCCCGACGGGCCGCACCCTGTCCGAGCAGCCGCCGCGACACCGACCCGCGGACGGACGGGACACGCGGGGAACCTCCACCGGACCGGGCGCGAGGCCGGACGGCGGAACGAGCGCCGGGACGAACGGTGGAAGGAACGCCGGGGCGAAAGGCGGAAAGGGCGGGACGAACCGGCTCGCGCTCGCCGGGCTGATCGCGCTCGGCGTCGTCCCCCTGGTCGCCGGAGCCGCCCGCCTGACCGAGCTGACCGGTGGTGCGGAGATCACGCCGGAGAACGCGCGGTTCTTCGCGGCGCCCGTGCCCGTGGTGCTGCACATCGTGGGCGTCGGCCTGTACACGCTTCTGGGGGCGTTCCAGTTCGCCACCGGTCTCCGCCGGCGCAGACCCGGCCTGCACCGCGCCGCCGGGCGGGTCCTGGTCCCGGCCGGGCTCGTCGCGGCGCTCACGGGGTTGTGGATGACGGTGTTCTATCCGCCCGCCCCCGAGGGGAGCGATCTGCTGTCCGCCGTCCGGCTCGTGTTCGGCACGGCCATGGTGGTGGCCATCGTCCTGGGCGTCGCCGCGATCCGGCGGCGGGACGTCGCCCGGCACCGTGCCTGGATGATCCGCGGGTACGCGATCGGGCTGGGCGCGGGCACGCAGGTGCTGACCCTCATGCCGTGGTTCCTGATCGTCGGGACGCCGGGCAAGGTCACCACCGCGCTGCTCATGGCCGCCGGCTGGGTGATCAACGTCGTGGTGGCCGAACGGATCATCCGTGGGAGGCCGCGTCCCCGACGTGATCGTCCGTGAGCGGCCACCGTTCCGGCCCGGATCCTGACGGGGGTCGTCACCGTTCCGAGCCGGGTCCCGGCCCGGGTCGTCCCGTGAGCGCCACCGTTCCGGCCCGGGTCCGGGCCCGGGTCGTCCCGTGAGCGGCCACCGGCTCGGTTCAGCTCCCGGCGCGGCCGGTCTCGTAGGCCCATATCGCGATCTCGACGCGATTGCGGGCGCCGAGCTTGGCCATCAGGCTGGCGATGTGGGACTTGACGGTGCTGAGGGAGATGTACAGCTCGGCGGCGATCTCGTTGTTGGTCCGCCCGCGCGCCACGGCGGCCAGGATCTGCTCCTCCCGGTCGGTGAGCGCCTCGACGGGCCGCACCGGGGTCGCGCCCGCGTTGCGGGTGAAGGTCCCGAGCAGGCGCGCGGTGACGCTCGGGGCGATGAGCGCGTCACCGTCGGCGGCGGCGTGGACGGCCTGGGAGAGCAGGACCGCGCCGGCGTTCTTGAGCAGGAACCCCCGGGCGCCGGCCCTGAGCGCGGCGTAGACGTACTCGTCCAGGTCGAAGGTGGTGATGACGACGACGGCGAGGGGGTCGGGGACGTCCGGTCCGGCGAGGGCGCGGGTGGCCTCGATGCCGTCGATGCCGGGCATGCGGATGTCGAACAGGCACACGTCGGGGCGCAGCCGCCGTGCGAGCTCGACGGCCCGCCGCCCGTCGCCGGCCTCGCCGACGACCTCGATGCCCGGCTGGGCGTTGAGGATCATGGTGAGCCCGGTGCGGACGATCTCCTGGTCGTCGGCGACGAGCACCCGTACGCTCACGTCGCCGCTCCGGTCCGGGGCAGCACGGCGCTCACGGTCCAGCCCCGGTCGGGGTCCGGGCCGGCCACGCAGGTGCCGCGGAGCAGGTGGGCGCGCTCGATCATGCCGATGAGCCCGTACCCCGGTGACGCGACCGGGCGGATGAGGCCGCCGTCGCCGTCGTCGTTCACGCGCAGGCGCACCGACGCGTCGTCGGCGGTGACGCGGACCTCGATGCGGGTGGCGTGCCGCGCGTGCCGTCTGGCGTTGGTGACGGACTCCTGCGCGAGGCGGTAGATCGCGGCCTCCACCGACGGGGGGAGGTCGCCGAGATCGCCCGAGATCTTCACGTCGACGGACGGGCCGGAGGAGCCGTGGTCCGCGAGGTGCTCGATGTCGGCGATGCGCCGGCCGGGCGCCAGGTCCATCGGACGGTCCGTGCGCAGGACGCGGACCATGGCCTGCATCTCGGCCAGGGCGCGTCCCGCCTCGGCCTCGATCACGCGCAGCGCGTCGGTGGCGGCCTCCGGTCGTGAGTCCGACGTGGCCAGGCCCGCCTGGGCGCGTATCGCCATCGCCGAGACGTGGTGGGCGACGGTGTCGTGCAGGTCGCGGGCGAGCTGTTCGCGTTCGAGCAGCTTGGCCTGGTCGAGCTCGCGCGCCCTGGCCCGGGCCCGGTAGCGCAGCGCCCCGCCCAGGGTGACGGTCGAGGACAGGAAGGCGAACGCGCCGACCGCGTCGGCGACGGTGGTGTGCACGCTGAGCACGGTGAGGGCGGCCGAGGCGAGCATGATCACGAGCCCGGTCACGGCCTCGCGTCCCGACCCCCACCGGAACAGCGCGTACGGGAGGATGAGCTGGTAGATCATCGTGTACAGCTCCGACAGGGGCTCGCCCACCAGCAGGGAGGGCAGCCCGCCGACGGCGAAGCAGATCACGACCATCAGCAGCGGCCTGGTGCGGCGCCACAGCAGGGTGGGCGCCAGCGCGACGGCGACGCCCACCGAGACGGCCCGCCACGGCAGGTCCGGACGCAGGACCCCTTCGAGCACCGCGACCGGGACGATCACCCCCACGAGCACCCAGTCCCGCCACACGCGCCGCGGAGCGTCCGGGGGGCGGGGTTCGTCCCAGAGGGAACGAAGGACGGCGAGCACCCCATCATCGTACGGACCCGCCGGACGACCCGGAGCGGGCCGCGGGCCCGGCCCCGGGACCGGGCCGGGGGCGTCAGGTGCAGGGGTTGGTCTTGCTGTCCACGACCTTGTCGGTGAGGGCGTCGGGGATCTTGGGAAGGGCGCGGACACCCGGCCAGTCGGCACCGATGATCAGCTGGATGACCGGCCCGTCCGGGGCCTTGCCGCCGGCGGTGGGCGGGGGCGCCACCGTCGGCACGTACTTCTCCGTGGTGAGGGGCTTGACCTTGCCCGCGACCGGGGCGCGCTTGTCGCCCGAGAGCCTCGCGGCCACGGCGTCACCGTAGGAGACGCCGTCGGCGGCGTCCTTCTTGGCGTAGCGCACCGTGGTGGTGGGCACGTTGCCGGTCGCCGGGCGGGCGTTGCCGACGTGGGTGACCACGAACCCCTGGTCCGCCAGCTCGTCGGCGACCTGCTTGGCCCGGCCCGGCGTGTCGGTGCCGTTGAACACCTGGAGCCTGACCTGCTCGCGCTTGACCGCGGGCTTGGCCTTGGGGTCCGGGGGCGGGGTGACCTCGGTGTCGTTCTTGATCGCGGCGAAGAGCTGGTTGGCGTACGGCTGCACCCAGGCGACCCGGTTCGGGTCGTCGGGGTGGGGACCCCACGGGACGGTGATCAGCTTGACGCCGCTGGCGGTCAGCTTCTGGGCGCTCTGCCCGATCTGGAGCAGGGTGCCGGTGTCCTCGGCCAGGGCCTTGTCCATCCGGACGGACTGGGCTGCGGTCTTGATGAAGTTCAGCATCTTGGCGGGGTCGCTCAGCAGCTCGGTGCTGGTGGCCTTCTTCACCACCTGGCTGAGGAAGACCTGCTGGCGCTTGATGCGGCCGATGTCGCTGCCGTCGCCGTAGTTGCGCAGCCGGACGTAGCCCAGCGCCTTCTCACCGGCCAGCAGGTGCCAGCCGGCCGCCAGGGTGAGCTTCGCCTTCTTGTCGTCGACCGGCTTGGTCAGGCAGACCCGGACGCCGCCGAGGGCGTTCACGATGTTCTTGAAGCCGGTGAAGTCGACCTCGACGAAGTGGTCGATGTGGATGTCGGTGAGCGCTTCGAGCGTGGTGATCGTGCAGGTGATGCCGCCCTCGTTGTAGGCGGTGTTGATCATCTCGGTCCGGGCCGGGACCTGCTGGCCCGTCTCCGACTTGCAGGGGGGCATGTCGACCACGGAGTCGCGCGGGAAGCTGACGAACGTCGCCTTGTCGCGGTCGGGGGCGATGTGCATGAGGATGATCGTGTCGGTGCGCTTGCCCGCGTTGGCCATCTTCTGGCCGTACTTGAGGTTGTCGCCCTCGCGGGTGTCGGAGCCCACGATGAGCACGTTGAGCGCGCCCGTGGCGTTCACCGGCCGGTTGTTGCCGAGCTTGCCGGAGAGGTCGACCGTCTGGAACTCGCCCAGCGTGTCCCGGTAGACCTTGTATCCGCCCAGGGTGCCGAGCACCAGCACCCCGGTCGCCGCGATGCTCGCCCAGGCGCCGATGCCGAGGCGCCGCGGCCTGCGGCCCCTGCCCTTGGGCGGGGCCTGCCCGGGGGGCGGCGGATTCGCGGACGGGCTCGGCTCGGTGGGTGTCTGCGCTCCCGCTCGCCGCGTCGCCCGGCGGCCGGGGGAGGTCGTCTCGGCCCGGCGGTCTCTGACGGTGGCCTGCCGGTGGTCGCTCATGCGGTCCTCCCGCTCGGCGGCGTCTTCCGGTGGTGATGCGGCTCGATCATCGCGCCCAAAGAGTAGATCATGGGGTGCGCACCAGGAGCCGTGATGATGCGAACTTGGCCAAGACCGCCCCCTGAGGCCGCTGCGGGATCCGGCGGCCAGCATACTCAGATACGGACATTTAGTGGAATGTTACGGAATTTAGGTTTACTTACGATCAGTGCTGCTGCCAGGCAGGCGGCGGGCACCGCGGGCAGCACGTAGCGGTAGTCGAACTCGGCCACCGCCGGAGGCATCACCAGCAGCACCGCCGCCACCGACCAGGGCAGCGCCCACGCCGTGGAGTCCGGGCGGAACCGCCGGACGCACGCCGCCGTGGGCGGCAGCAGCAGGATCACCAGCACCGCCGCGCCCGGCAGTCCGGCGACTCCCTGGTAGGTACGCATCCAGCCCGCGTACGGTTCGACGATCCGGGTGGAGATCGGGCCCCGCTGGTAGCGTTCCGCGGCCTGGGCCCCCACCGTCGCCGGATAGCGCCCCGGGGGCGCGGGCGGCGTCGCCGGGAAAAGGTAGTAGTCGTAGATCTCCTGATCCGGGTAGACCGGGCGGCCCACGGTGAACGACCGGGCCAGCTCCGAGGCGACCGAGCCCAGATAGGCCAGCGGCTGGCTGCGGATCGCCAGCGAGGCGAACCGCCCGGCCAGCGCGTCGTTCTCCCGGGTGAAGGTGATGCCGGGCAGCCTCACCAGCGGCGAGTCCTGCGACCAGACGTACTCCTGCGCGGGAGGGCGCAGGGCGGCCGGGCGCGGGTCGCAGAGCACGGCCAGGTCCGGCGGCGGCCGCATCACCCCGCAGTCGGCGAAGGTCATCGTCTTGGCGTACAGGAAGACGCCGTTCGCGCCCACGATGCCGATCCGCTGGTACGTCGCGTGGAACCAGGCCCCGTAGCCGAGGATCGGCACCGCCGCGGCGGCCAGCATGATCCCCGCCGCGAGCACCCGGCCGCGCTCCCGGAAGATCAGCCAGGCCGCGAAGAGCGCCACCAGCGGCAGCCCGACGGTCCTGGTCAGCGTCGCCGCCGCGAGCAGCAGGCCGATCCCGGCCGCGGTACGCCGCCCGATCCGGCCCCCGGACCTCGTGTGGCCGCGTACGGCCAGGCAGGTCGCCGCGACGACCAGGAGCGTGAAGAGGGTGTCGGAGACCAGCAGGTGTTCCAGCTCGATCTGGTAGGCGTCCAGCAGGGAGGGGGCGGAGGCGAGGGCCGCGGCCCAGCCGGGCGCGCCCAGCCGCCGCGCGGTGAGGTAGACCAGCAGGCCGACCAGCAGGCCCAGCAGGTGCTGGACCACCGTGACCACGGCGAAGTCGTGGAACGGCTCCAGCAGCCGCAGGAGCATCGGGTACCCGGCGGGCCGGACCAGGTCCGGGCGGGGCTTCAACGCGGTGACGACGTAGGTGTAGGAGTCGGGGAACCAGAGCGCGGGACGGTAACCGAGCACGGTGACCAGCCGCAGCACGACCCCCGCGCCCAGCAGCCCCAGGAACCAGCGATGCTCCCGCAGCCCGCGCCCGGCGGAAGAGCCCTGCTCCCCGGTGAGGTCCTGCTCCCCGGCGGAGTCGTGCCCGCCGGGGGGAACGCGTCCGCCCGGGAGCCCGCGGACGCCCGGGAACCGCCGACGCAGCCGCGCCCACCCGACCACTCTTCCCCCTCCTCGCACGCTGGCGTACGCTACCGGCTTCCCCGCGACGCCGCGCCCGCGGCCGGGTACGGGCACGGCGCGCCCGTCGCGGCCCGGGGTTGGCACTACGCTCTGGTCGCATCATGACCACCGGCCCGCTGGATCGCGCGCGCACCACGCCCTCGGCGGGCAGGGTGCTCGCCGTGCTCCCGGTCCTGCCCGCGCTGGCGGTGGCGGGCTGGCTGCTCGCCGGTCTGCCGCTGCTGCTGCTCGGTGCCTTCCGGCCGCTCGCCGCGGTCCCGCTCGGGCTGGTGACCGTCGCGCTGCTGTGCCGGTACGGCCTGCGGCGCGTGCCGGAGATCGCCGGGGCCACCGCCCGGCAGGTCGCCTCGGTGGTCGCGGTCGCCCTGGGCTCGGGGATCTTCAACGGCCTGCTGCACGGCGAGCAGCTGATCGTCCGCCGCGACCCCGGCACCTACGCGCAGTACGCCCTCTGGCTGGCCGGGCACGGCTCCCTGCCGGTGCCCCGCGGGGAGTGGGCCTTCGGCGGCGCCGACCCGGCGCTGCGCTTCGACAGCGTGGGCTTCTACGACTTCGGCGGGGCCGTCGTGCCCCAGTTCATGCCCGGGGCGCCGATGCTGCACGCGGCAGGCGCCTGGGCGGGCGACATCGCCGGGATGCTGCTGGTGCCCCCCCTGCTGGGGGCGGCGGCCGTGCTCGTCGTCGGGGGCATGGCCGCCCGGCTCATCGGACCCCGCTGGGCCTGGCTCGCCGCGCTGCTCTTCGCCGTCTGCCTGCCGATCCTCTACACCTCGCGGACCACCTTCAGCGAGATACCCTCCCTGATCCTGATCTTCGGGGGCCTCGCCCTGCTGCACGACGCCCGGCTGTCCGACGCCCTGCCGCCCGGCGCCGGAGCACGGTCCCGCGCGGTCACCGGGTCCCCGCCCGGCCCGGGTGCCGGGTCCGGGCCGGTGGGCCTCGGGGGGGCGGACCCCGGGAGGGCCGCGGGAACGAGGGGGCTCGCGGGCCTGGCCGGGCTGGTGATCGGGCTGGCGGTCATGGTCAGGATCGACGGGCTGCGCGACCTGCTCCCGGTGCTCGCCTACGCCGGGCTGCTGATCGCCCGTGGCCGGGCCGGTGAGCGGGAGGCGGGCCGGGCGGGCGTGCCGCTGCTCGGCGGGCTGGTGGCCGGGGCCGGGCTGGGGCTGGCCGCCGCCTACCTGCTGTCGCGGCCGTACCTGAGGTACCTGTCGGGCTCGCTGGTGCCGCTGCTGCTCATCTGCGGCGCGGTCGTGCTCCTCATCGCGGTGGCCGCGGCGCTCGCCCCGCGTCTCGCGGGCCCGGTGCGGCGGGCCGCCCGGGTCCGGTGGCTGCCCGGGGCCGCCTCCGGCCTGGTCGTCCTGGCCGCCGCGGCCTTCGCGGTGCGGCCGTGGCTGCAGACCGTGACCCGCCGGCCCACCACGCCGGAGGACCGCACGACCTCCCTCTTCATCGCCGCGGTCCAGAAGGCCAACGGCCTGCCGACCGAGGCGTACCGGCTCTACTACGAGAACTCGGCGCACTGGGTGGCCTGGTACGTCGGGATCCCGGCGGCGCTGCTGGCCGTGCTCGCCGCGGCGGTGCTCGCCCGCAGGCTGGTGCGGGGAACGGCCGCAGGATGGGCGCTTCCGCTGGCCGTCGTCCTCTGGACCACCGCGGGCACCCTCTACCGTCCGGCCATCACCCCCGACCACCCGTGGGCCGCCCGCCGGCTGGTCCCCGTGATCATCCCTGGCCTGGTCCTGCTGGCCGTCTGGGGCCTTCGCCACCTGCGCGACCGGGCCCGCCGGTCCGGGTACGGCCCGGCCGCGCGGCGCCGGATCACCGTGGGCGGCGCCGTCCTGCTGCTGGCCTTCCCCGTGATCACCTCCGCGGGGACGGCCTTCACCCCGGTCGAGCGCGGCGAGCGCGCAGCGGTCGAGGCGCTCTGCGCGGCCCTGCCCGCCCGCGCCTCGGTGCTCGTCGCCGAGCGCGTCACCGCCGACCGCTTCACCCAGGTCGTCCGGGGCACCTGTGACGTCCCCACCGCCCGGATCGTCCTGGCCCCCCGCTCGGACGTGCCCGCCCCCGCCGACGTCGCCCGGCTGGCCGCCCGGGTCCGCGCCGCCGGGCGCGTCCCGGTGCTGCTCGCCGCCAAGGACACGCAACTGTTCGCGTACGGGATGCCCGTCCAGGTCATGAACCTCCGCGTCCGCCAGGACGAACGCTCCCTGGTCGACGCGCCGAACGCCACCTGGTCCCTGTCCGCCGACGTCTGGATGGCGGTCCCGGCCGCGGGTACATAGAGGGGAGGACCCGCCCGCGAGCGAGGCGTCACCGCCGCCAGGAAGAGGCGTAGTGCGCTCGGTTCCCGGCCGGGCAGAGTATTCTCGCCCGTCGAGAAGCATGCCGAGAGCCCGAGAGTGGATCAGCCGTGGACGCAACACCGTACGTGACCATCGTCCTGCCGTGTTACAACGAGCAGGACCACGTCATCGCCGAGGTCGAGCGGATCTGCGAGGCGATGGACCACAGCGGGTACACCTACGAGCTGGTGGCCGTCGACGACTGCTCCACCGACCAGACCCTGGCCAGGCTGCAGGAGGCCGCGCCCCGGTTCCCGAACATGCGGATCAGGGCCTTCCACCGCAACGGCGGCTCGGGCACGGTGCGCAGGATCGGCACGCAGGAGGCGCGCGGCGAGATCGTCGTGTGGACCGACGCCGACATGACCTACCCGAACGAGCGCATCCCCGAGCTCGTCCAGATCCTGGAGAAGGACCCGGCCATCGACCAGGTGGTGGGCGCGCGGACCAGCGAGGAGGGCTCGCACAAGTTCCTGCGGGTCCCGGCCAAGTGGTTCATCCGCAAGGTGGCCGAGCGGCTGGCCGGGCAGAAGATCCCCGACCTCAACAGCGGGCTGCGGGCGTTCCGCAGGTCGGTCGCCAAGCCCTACCTGCGGCTGCTGCCGCCCGGCTTCTCCTGCGTCACCACGATCACGCTGTCGTTCCTGTCGAACCAGCACGACGTCTACTACCTGCCGATCGGCTACAGCAAGCGGGCCGGGAAGTCGAAGTTCAGCTTCGTCTCCGACGCCTACCGCTACATCCTGCAGGTGCTGCGGATGGTCATGTACTTCAACCCGCTCAAGGTGCTCATGCCGCCCGCGCTCTGGCTGATCGGCGTCGGGGTGGCCAAGGGGATCTACGACAACGTCAGGACGCCCTTCTACCTGGCCAGCAACACCACCTTGATCTTCATCTCCGGCCTGCTCATCGGCTCGCTGGCGCTGCTGGCCGACCTCATCGTGCGCTCCCGGAGCGAGTAGGTGCGCGTCGTCCTGGTCGGGCCGACGTACCCCTACAAGGGCGGCGGCGCCGCGCACACCACCGAGCTGGCCCACCGGCTGCGGGCCGCCGGGCACGACGTGGTGATCGAGTCCTGGCGGGCCCAGTACCCCTCCTTCCTGTATCCGGGCAGGCAGACCGCGGACACGCCCGACGGCGAGCCCTTCGGGAACGTGCGGCGCGAGCTGGACTGGCGCCGCCCGGACGGCTGGGTCCGCGCCGGGCGGAGGCTCCGCGACGCCGACCTGGTCGTCCTGACCGTCCTCAGCCCGGTGCAGGTCCCGCCCTACCTGGGCGTCCTGGCCGGGCTGGGCCGCGGGACCCGGACGGTGGCGCTCTGCCACAACGTGCTCCCGCACGAGCCCAAGCCGTACGACAGGCCGCTGATGAGGGCCCTGCTGCGCCGGGTGGACGCGGTGCTGGTCCACTCCGAGGGGCAGGCGGCCAAGGCCCGGGAGCTGGGTGCCCGGTCGGTGCGGACGGCCGAGATGGCGCCGCACCTGCCCGCGCGGGCCCCCGGTCACGCCGGGCGCGCCGCGACGACCGGGGGCGTGCACCGGCGGCTGCTCTTCTTCGGCCTGGTCCGGCCGTACAAGGGGCTGGACCTGCTGGTGCGCGCGCTGCCCGAGGGCGTGTCGCTGCGGGTGGCCGGGGAGTTCTGGGGCGGCCTGGAGGAGCGGACCAGGGAGCTGGCCGCCGAGCTGAGGGTGTCGGATCGGGTGGAGCTGCGGCCGGGGTACGTGGCCGCGGCGGACGTGCCGGGGCTGTTCGCGGACGTGGACGCGCTGGTGCTGCCCTACCGGAGCGGGACGGCCAGTCAGCAGGTCTGGATGGGCCACGAGCACGGGGTGCCGGTGATCGCGACCCGGGCGGGGACGCTGGGCGAGCACGTCACCGACGGGGTGGACGGGCTGCTGGCCGAGCCCGGCTCGGTCGAGGACCTGCGCGCCGTGCTGGCCGCGTTCTACCGTCCCGGTGAGCCCGAGCGGCTGCGCGCCGGGGTCAAGCCCGTCGACCCCGAGCCGTACTGGGCCGCCTACGTCGAGGCGCTGCTGTCGCGCTGAGCGGCCCGGTCGCGGAGCGTGTCCTCGGAGGGGCCGCCGTCCTGCCGGGCGGTCCCGGTGCGGGAGAGGCGTCCCCACAGAAAGCCGATCCCGGCCCAGCTCACGTCGGCCAGGGTGAACATCACCCTGGACACCACCGCCGCCACCAGGGCCCTGGGGGAGTCCAGCACCGGTGCCAGGGCGAGCACCATCGCCCCCTCGCGGACGCCGATCCCGGCGGGGACGATCACCGTGACGATGCCCGTCGCCCAGGCCAGCGCGTAGGCGCCGGTGGCCACCGCGTACAGCGAGCCCGCCTCTCCCAGGGCGCCCAGGTCGGCCAGGGGGAGCAGCAGGTGCGGGCCGTACGCCAGCCAGCCGGTGACCGTGAGGGCGACCGCGGCCAGCACGGTCCTGCCGCCGAGCAGCCGGCCCTGGCCGAGCGGCTCCTGGCGGGCGACGCGCAGGGCCGTCTCCAGCCCGAACGTGAGCACCCTGGGGTGCAGGCAGACGGCGATGACGGGGATCAGCGCCGTCAGGTACCACGCCTGGGCCATGGTCTCGCGCAGGGTCACCGCCGCCACCAGCAGGGCGCAGCCCAGGGAGATCAGCAGCGCCAGGGAGATCGAGCCGAACATCCGCCGGGGCGGGACGCGGTGGTCGCGGCCCAGCTCGATCATCGCGGCGTACGCCCAGACGCTGCCCGGCACGTACTTGCCGAGCTGGCCGACGAAGAACACCCGCGCGGCGGCACCGAGCGGCAGCGGCGAGCCCATGCCGGCCAGCACGGTCCGCCAGGCCAGCACCATCACGGCGATCCCGACCATCACCGACAGGTAGGAGCCCACCAGCGTCCACACCGACAGCTGTGCCACCGCCGCGGCCGTCTGCTCGCGGTTCCCGGCCAGGCCGTACCCGAGGAAACCCAGCGCGACCAGCGCGAGCAGCACGCGGAGCAGGCGGCTTGACCGCAGTCGGCTGAGCATCCGCCCAGGGTACGACGGCGTTGTCACACGGCGGTAGGGCGGCGGGCCACCGGTACTCTTGTGCGGCGTGGCGCCCCGGCGCCGCCCGGACGGGAGAACAGGAGCGGTGAGGCAGTGATGAGCGCCGAGCGGGTCGCGCAGCTGGAGTACTCCGAGTTCCAGGCGGCGATGCTGGACGAGGAGAAGCGCCGCAGGAAGGCCGCGAAGATCGTCGCGGTGCTCGGCCACTTCCTCGGCCGCGACACCGACGTGCTGGCCGGTCTGACGGTCGCCGACATCGGCTGCTCGGCGGGCTTCATCGCCGACGAGCTGGCCGCGGCGGGCGCCCACCGGACGTTCGGCGTCGACATCGACGTGCCGGGGCTGCGCAAGGCGGCCCGGCGGTTCGGCGAGCGGGTCGAGTTCGTCTGCGCCGACGGCACCGCGCTGCCCTTCCCGGACGGCTCGATCGACGTGCTGGTGTTCAACCACATCTACGAGCACGTGGTCGACCCGGACGCGATCATGGCGGAGATGCGCCGGGTGCTCTCCGACGACGGCGTCCTGTACCTGGGGCTGGGCAACCGGCTCGGGGTGATGGAGCCGCACTACAGACTGCCGTTCCTGTCCTACCTGCCGCCCGCGCTGGCCGACCGCTACGTGCGGCTCTTCGGCCGCGCCGACAGCTACTACGAGCGTTACCGCACCCGGCGCGGCCTGCGCCTGATGGTGCGGGGCCTGAGGGTGTGGGACTACACCTTCCCGGTGCTGGTCACCCCGGCGGCCTTCGCCGGGAACGAGCTCTTCCCCGGCCCGGTGGGGCGGGTGGCCGGGGCCGTGCTCTCGCGGCTGCCGCGGCCGGTGCTGCGGGCGCTGCTGCCGGTGGTGCCCACCTACCTGTGGGTGGCGACCAAGGGGGGACGCCGCCCGGCCGGGCCGTCCCTGCCCCGGCCGCCGGAGCCGGTGCGCCCGCGGTGAAGCGGCTGGCCCGCATCGCCTTCCTGGCCCTCGCGCTGGGATTCGGCGCCTGGGTGGTGGTGAGGCAGTGGGACGAGATCCGCGACGGGTTCGCCCTGCTGTCCTGGACGTCGCTGACGCTGTCCCTGGTCGCGGTGGTCGCCGCGCTGTGCGGCGGGATGATGACCTGGCGGGCGCTCCTGGCCGACCTGGGCTCGCCGCTGCCGCTGCGGGCCGGGGCCAGGGTCTTCTTCGTGGGGCAGCTCGGCAAGTACATCCCGGGCTCGCTCTGGCCGGTGATCGCCCAGATGGAGATGGGCCGGGAGCTGGGCGTGCCGCGCTCGCGCAGCGCCGCCGCGTTCTTCCTGACCCTGCCGGTACAGCTCGGCAGCGGGCTGGTGGTGGCCGGGGTGACGCTGTCGGCGACCCTGCCGGGCTCGGTCGCGCCGTACGCGTGGGCGTTCCTGCTGATCCCGGTGCTGGCGGTGGCGTTCCAGCCGAGGGTGGTCAACGCCGTCCTGGGGTTCGGGCTGCGCAGGCTGGGACGCGAGCCGCTGGAGCGCCCGCTCACCCGCAGGGGCCTGCTCACCGCACTGGGCTGGGCGCTGGCCGGCTGGGTCGCCTACGGGCTGCACCTGGCGGCGATCGTCGCGGACCTCGACTCCGGGGGGTCCCCGGGGTTCTCCGCCCTGTCGGTGGCCGTGTTCTGCGTGGGGGCGTTCGCGCTCTCCTGGTGCCTGGGCATCATGACGTTCGTCGTCCCGGCCGGGGCGGGGGTGCGGGAGGTCGCGATGGTGGCCGTCCTGGCGCCGGTCCTGGACCGGGGACCGGCCATCGCGGTGGCGCTCTGCTCCAGGATCGTGATCATCGTCGGTGATCTTCTCTGCGCCGGTCTGGCCGGTCTGGCCGTGCGCCGCGCCGGGGGGTCCCGGAAGGACCACGCTTCGGGAAAAGCCGTGTGATTTCCCCCACGTTTCCGGAGCTGCGGGCAATAGAGTGAGCAGAAGAAGGGGACTGTCGTCCCGAGTGGATCATGAGGGGAGCGATCCTTCTTGTCGCCCAGAGTGCTCGTCGACGCGGCCGCGGTCCCGGCCGATCGCGGTGCGCTGATCCGGTACGTCGACGGGCTCGTCGCCGCCCTGGACCGGGCGGGCGCCGATCTCGCGGTCGTCTGCCAGCGTGCCGACGCGGCCCGCTACGCCGCGCTGGCGCCCTCGGCCCGGATCGTGCCGGGGCCCCACGGGATCACCAACCGGGCCGCGCGCCTGACGTGGGAGCAGACGGGGCTGCCGTTCCTGGCCCGCCATGCCGGGGCCGAGGTCATCCACGCCCCCTTCTACTCGATCCCGCTGAGCCCGGGCCTGCCGACCGTCGCCACCGTGCACGACCTGACCTCCTTCACCGAGCCCCTGCAGCACGACGCGGTCAAGGCGGCGTTCTTCCGGGCGGCGACCCGCACCGCGGTCCGGCACGCCACCCGGGTGATCGTGCCCTCCAAGGCCACCAGGGACGAGCTGATCCGGCTGCTGTCGGCCGACCCGACCCGCATCGACGTCGCCTACCACGGGGTCGACCCGGCGCTGTTCCACCCGCCGTCCGAGCGCGAGATCGAGCACGCCTCCGACCGGCTCGGCCTGCACGGCGCCCCGTACGTGGCCTTCCTGGGCCCGCTGGAGCCCCGCAAGAACGTGCCGAACCTGATCCGCGGCTTCGTCCGCGCCGTCGAGGACCTCGCCGACCCGCCCGCCCTGGTGCTCGCCGGGGGCGTCCGTGACGCCCAGGTCGACGCCGCGGTGGAGGAGGTCCCCGCGACCGTGCGGGTGCTGCGCCCCGGATTCCTGTCCTTCGCCGACCTGTGCGGCTTCCTCGGCGGGGCGACGGTCGCGGCGTTCCCCTCCCGGGGCGAGGGCTTCGGCCTTCCGGTGCTGGAGGCCATGGCCTGCGGCGCGCCCGTGCTGACCACACACCGCACCTCGCTGCCCGAAGTGGGCGGCGACGCGGTCGCCTACACCGAGCCGGACGCCGAGAGCATCGCGGACGCGCTGCGTACGCTGCTGTCCTCGCCCGAGCGCAGGAAGGCGCTGTCCGCGGCCGGGATCGCCCGTGCCAAGGAGTTCACCTGGGAGGCGTCGGCGGAGGCGCATATGCTCTCCTACCAGCGTGCGGCCGAGCAGTGAGTTAACCTCGCGGAATGACGGAGACCCCTTTGCCGGATCTTGAGGCGATCCTTCTCGTCGGTGGGCAGGGAACGCGCCTGCGTCCCCTGACGCTGGGCACGCCGAAACCGCTCCTGCCCACGGCGGGAGTGCCCTTCCTGGCGCACCAGATCGCCCGTGCCAGGGCGTTCGGCGTCCGGCGCATCGTGTTCGCCACCTCCTACCGGGCGGAGATGTTCTCCGAGGCGTTCGGCGACGGCGAGGCGTTCGGCCTCGCCCTGGAGTACGTGACCGAGGACCTCCCGCTCGGCACCGGCGGCGCGATCCGCAACGCCTCCCGGGCGCTGACCGCGGGCCCGGACGATCCGGTGCTGGTGCTCAACGGCGACGTGCTCTCCGGCCACGACATCGGCGACCAGGTCGCCACGCACGTCGCCCGCCGGGCCGCCGTCACCCTGCACCTGACCGAGGTGGACGACCCCTCGCGCTTCGGCTGCGTGCCGACCGACGAGCAGGGACGGGTGACGGCCTTTTTGGAGAAGACCCCCAACCCGGTCACCAACCGGATCAACGCCGGGTGCTACGTCTTCACCCGCTCGGTGATCGACACGATCCCGGCGGGCGAGGTCGTCTCGGTCGAGCGCCAGACGTTCCCCGGGCTGATCGAGGACGGCGCCCTGGTGCTCGGGTACGCCGACGCGTCCTACTGGCTCGACGTGGGCACGCCCGCCGCCTTCGTGCAGGGCTCCCGCGACCTGGTGCTGGGCCGCCTGGCCTCGCCCGCCCTGCCGGGCCCCACCGGCGACTTCCTGGCCCTGCCCGGAGCGATGATCTCTCCCGAGGCGAAGGTCTCCGGCGGATCGGTGATCGGTGCCCGCGCGCTCGTGGAGTCCGGGGCGCAGGTCAGCGGCAGCGTGCTCGGGGACGACTGCGAGGTGCACTCGGCGGCCGTCGTGGTCGACTCGGTGGTCGGCATCGGCGCGCGGATCGAGTGTGGAGCGGTCCTGAGGGACGTGGTGGTCGGCGACGGGGCCGTGGTCGGCCCGGGGAACGAGCTGCTCGCCGGGAGCCGCGTCTGGCCCGGGGTCGTGCTCCCCGAGTCCGCGATCCGCTTCTCCAGCGACATCTGACGGTCACGGCGCGGACGGCGGGGTCGTCGATGGTCACCTCCGGCCGGTCCGCGGTGCGGGAACGCCGGTGGAGTGCCCCGTGGCCGGTGGACCCGGCGCTGGTGCTGGGCCCGTACCGGCGCGGCCCGGGGGATCCCACGATGAGGGCGGAGCCCGGCGGGGCCTTCTGGCGCACCTCGCGCACCCCGGACGGGCCGGGGACGCTGCGGGTGGCGGGGGTGTCCGGCCGGGTGGCGGCCACGGCGTGGGGGCCGGGGGCGGAGTGGATGCTGGCGACGCTTCCGGCGCTGCTCGGCGCCGACGACGACGTCTCGGGGTTCGTCCCCGGGCACGAGGTGGTGCGGGACGCGGCCAGGCGCTATCCGGGGCTGCGGATCGGGCGGACGTCGCGGGTGCTGGAGGCGCTGGTGCCGGCCGTCCTGGAGCAGAAGGTGGTCGTCGCCGAGGCCAGGCGGGCGTGGCGGTGGCTGCTGGGCCGTTACGGGGATCCCGCGCCGGGGCCCGCGCCCGAGGGGATGCGCGTCTTCCCGGGCCCCGAGGTGTGGCGGTCGATCCCGTCGTGGGACTGGCACCGTGCCGGCGCGGAGGCCGTACGGGCCAGGACGATCGTGAACGCGGCCGGGCACGCCGCGAAGCTGGAGGCGGCCGGGGGCAGCGCCGAGCTGGACAGGCTGCTACGGGCGCTGCCCGGGATCGGGGTGTGGACGTCCGCCGAGGTGCGACAGCGTTCGCACGGCGACGCGGACGCCGTCTCGGTCGGGGACTTCCACCTGCCGTCGCTGGTCGGCTGGTCGCTGAGCGGGGAACGGGCGGACGACGCGCGGATGCTCACGCTGCTCGCTCCCTACCGGGGGCACCGGCACCGGGTCAGCCGGTTACTGCGGTTGGGCGGTGCGCGGCCACCCGCTCGCGGGCCGCGGGCACCCGTACGCGATCATCGGTGGTTCTGAGCTCGCCTTCCTCGGGGGAGGGCTCGTGGCTCTGCCAGTCGCGCCCGTCGCGGGTGTCGGCCCCGATCATCGGGGCGAGGACGGCGACGGCGACGAGGGCGAGAAGAAACCAGATCATTGTCGGCTCCTGGGTCGAGGTCCGGGGCGGGTGCCCCGTCTGTCCGGCCGGTTCCCGCGGGTGCGGGCCGGGGTGATGCCTCTAATCTATGTAGCTGCAAGCATTTATGTCTATCGAGATCTGCTTGCGCGACACTTTAGGGATCCTGAAGTGTCGGCCCGGGTGGCGGGCACCCGCCGCCCCGCGGGTGCCCGCCGCGCCGTACTGTGCGGTCATGAGCTCCAACCCCACCGACACCGCGATGCGCCGGGCTCTGGCCAGGGCCCGCGACGGCAAAGCTCTTGATATGACCGAAGCGACCGTTCTGCTGCACGCGCGGGACGACCATCTGCAGACCCTGCTCGGCCACGCCGGCCGGGTCCGGGACGCCGGGCTGGAGGCGGCCGGCCGCCCGGGGGTCGTCACCTACAGCCGCAAGGTCTTCATCCCGCTGACCCGGCTGTGCCGCGACCGCTGCGGGTACTGCACGTTCGCCACCGCCCCGCACAAGCTGGAGAGCATGTTCCTCAGCCCCGACGAGGTGCTCGAGATCGCCCGGCAGGGCGCGGCGATGGGGTGCAAGGAGGCGCTGTTCACCCTCGGCGACCGGCCCGAGGACCGCTGGCACCAGGCCCGCGAGTGGCTGGACGCGCACGGCTACGACAACACGCTCTCCTACGTGCGCGCGATGGCCGTGCGGGTGCTGGAGGAGACCGGGCTGCTGCCGCACCTGAACCCGGGCGTCATGACCTGGCAGGACCTGCAGCGCCTCAAGCCGGTGGCGCCCTCGATGGGCATGATGCTGGAGACGACCTCGCGGCGGTTGTTCGAGGAGAAGGGACAGGCCCACCACGGCTCGCCCGACAAGGACCCCGCCGTGCGGCTGCGGGTGCTGGAGGACGCCGGGCGGACGAACGTGCCGTTCACCAGCGGCATCCTGATCGGCATCGGCGAGACCGTCGCCGAGCGCGCCGACTCGCTGTTCGCGCTGCGCAGGGTGGCGCGCGAGTACGGCGGCCTCCAGGAGATCATCGTCCAGAACTTCCGCGCCAAGCCGGACACCGCGATGCGCGGCATGCCCGACGCCGACCTGCAGGAACTGGCCGCCACCATCGCGGTGACCCGGCTGGTGATGGGGCCGAGGATGCGGGTGCAGGCCCCGCCGAACCTGGTCGACTCCGAGTACGAACTGATGATCGCCGCGGGCATCGACGACTGGGGCGGCGTCTCGCCGCTGACGCCCGACCACGTCAACCCCGAGCGCCCCTGGCCGCAGATCGACGACCTGGCCGCCCGTACGGCCGCCGCCGGGTTCGCGCTGCGCGAGCGGCTGACCATCTACCCCGAGTACGTGCTGGCCGGGGAGCCCTGGCTGGACCCGAGGCTGAACGCGCACGTGGCCGCGCTGGCCGACCCGCGGACCGGCCTGGCCCGCGAGGACGCGGTCGTGACCGGCCGTCCCTGGCAGGAGCCGGACGGCGGCTTCGTCTCACTGGGCCGGGTCGACCTGCACACGGCCGTCGACACCGAGGGGCGCAGCGCCGACCGCCGCGCCGACTTCGACGACGTCTACGGCGACTGGGAGGCGATCAGGGAACGGCTGCCCTCGGCGGGCGCCGGGACCGCCGCCGGTGCCATCGGGGCCGCCGGCGCCACCGGCACGGCGGGCCGGGTCGCGGCGGACGTGCGGGAGGCCCTGCGCGCGGCCGAGACCGACCCGGCCGGGCTGAGCGACGCCCAGGCGCTCGTCCTGCTTGGCCTGGCCGGGGACCAGCGCGGCGCGGGCGCCGACGACGCCGCGCTGGACGAGCTGTGCCGGATCGCCGACGGCCTGCGCCGGCAGGCGGCCGGGGACGAGGTCACCTACGTGGTGAACCGGAACATCAACTTCACCAACGTCTGCTACACCGGCTGCCGCTTCTGCGCCTTCGCGCAGCGCCGTACCGACGCCGACGCCTACACGCTCTCGCTGGAGCAGGTCGCCGACCGCGCCTGGGAGGGGTGGCAGGCCGGGGCGACCGAGGTGTGCATGCAGGGCGGCATCCACCCGGACATGCCCGGTACGGCGTACTTCGACATCGCCAGGGCGGTCAAGGCGAGGGTGCCCGGGATGCACGTCCACGCGTTCTCGCCGATGGAGGTCATCAACGGCGCCAGCCGCACCGGCCTGTCCATCGAGGACTGGCTGGTCGCCGCCAGGGAGGCGGGCGTGGACTCGCTCCCGGGCACCGCGGCCGAGATCCTCGACGACGACGTGCGCTGGGTGCTGACCAAGGGCAAGCTGCCCACCGCCGAGTGGGTCGAGGTCATCTCGACCGCGCACCGGACCGGCATCCCCACGACCTCCACGATGATGTACGGCCACGTGGACACCCACGCCCACTGGGTGGCGCACATCCGGCTGATCCGCCGCATCCAGGAGGAGACCGGCGGGTTCTCCGAGTTCGTGCTGCTGCCGTTCGTCCACCACAGCGCGCCCATCTACCTGGCGGGGATCGCCCGGCCCGGGCCGACGGCACGGGAGAACCGGGCCGTGCACGCGCTGGCCCGCATCCTGCTGCACGGGGCGATCGCCAACATCCAGTGCTCCTGGGTGAAGCTCCAGGACGACCTCTGCCGCGAGGTGCTGCGGGGCGGGGTCAACGACCTGGGCGGCACGCTGATGGAGGAGACGATCAGCAGGATGGCCGGGTCGGAGAACGGCTCGTTCAAGACGATCAGCGAGCTGGAGGCCATGGTCGCCCACACCGGAAGGCCGGTGCGCCAGCGGACCACCTCCTACGGCGTGCCGGACGCCGAGCGCCTGGCCGCAGCCGCGGCCAGCGACGGCGTCTGCCGCAGCGTGCGCGGGGCCGGTCTGCCGTTGCTCATGCCGGAGCCGTCTGCGAAGTCATAACAAGTTCTATATTTCCTTGCCGCCCGGGCGGGGCCGCTTGGGAGAATCGTCATCCCCCTCCGACGAGAGGTGTCCGCGTGTCCTCCTCCGGCCGGCACCGTGTGGCCGCCGGCGCCGCCCGGCGCCGGCGGCAGGTCCGTCTGCGGCTGTCCCTGGCGGCGGTCGCGATCACCGTCGCCCTGACCGGGACCTTCGTGCTGGTGACCGGCCGGACGGGGGGCCCGTGCTCCACCCGCGACCCGGTGCTGGTCGACGTCGCCGCGGCCGTCGACATCGCCCCGGCCGTCATGGAGGCCGCCCTGAGGTTCAACCGGGACCGGACGGGGGTCGAAGGCAGGTGCGTGCTGGTGCAGGTGACCGAGCAGCCGCCCGCCACCGTGCTCCGCACCCTGCTGGGCGGCACCGCGGGGGTGCTCGCCGGCCGCCCCGACGGCTGGATCTCCGACTCCTCGGCGTGGATCAGGCTGGCCCGCAAGCAGGGGGCCGCGGACCTGGCCGCCACCGAGACCGTGATGGCGACCTCGCCGCTGGTCTTCGCCACCCGCACCTCCCTCGCCCGGCGCTTCGCCGTCGGCAGGACCGACATGAACTGGCGGATGGTCTTCCCGGCGACCACCCGCGGCCGGATCCGGCCGACCGAGAAGGAACCCGACGTGGTCCGCGTCCCCGACCCGTCGCTCGCCGGGGCCGGGATCGCCACCGTGGCCGCGGCCAGGGACGTGGTGGGCACCGGGGCCGAGGCCGACCGCGCGCTGACCGCGTTCGTCCGCTGGGCGCAGGCCGGGTCGGCGCCCGACTACCGCAGCATGCTCGCGGCCGTGGACGACCGGTCCTTCTGGCGGCGGCCGGTCGTGATCGTGCCCGAGCAGTCGGTCTGGCAGCACAACCGCCTCCCGTCCGACGACCCGGTGGTCGCCCTGCATCCCCGCGAGGGAACCGTCAACCTCGACTACCCGTACGTGGTGACCTCCTCCGACGAGGTCAGGGCGAGCGGGTCGCGGGCCTTCGCGGCGTGGCTGCGCTCCCCGCAGATCCAGGAGGCGGTCCGCCGGGCGGGCTTCCGCTCGGCCGACGGCTCCCAGGGGCCGTACGCGCCGGGCCCGGGGATCCCGGCCGAGGCGCCCCGCACCCGCCCGAGCATCCTGCCCGCCCGGATCGACGAGGCGCTGGAGGCCTGGAGCAGGCTCGCCCCGCCGACCAACATCCTGGTGCTGGCCGACACCGGCAGGCACATGGCCGAGCCGATCAGCGGCAGGAAGGGGAGGACCAGGCTGACCGTCGCCCTGGAGGCCGCCCGGCTGGGCCTGCAGCTCTTCCCCGACTCCACCCACATGGGCATGTGGGAGTTCTCCTCGGCCGAGGGGCCGGACCAGCGGGAGCGGGTGCGGCTGGGCCCGATCACCGAGCCCGACGGCGGGCGGCTCGTCCGGCGCGGCCGCCTGGAGGAGGTGAGCCGGACCCTGCGCGCCGACACCCGGCGGCCCAGCGCCCTGCACGACTCGATCCTCGCCGGGTTCCGCGAGCTGACCGGCGCCTACGACGAGAGCATGAACAACACCCTGCTCGTCATCACCGCGGGCAGGGACGACGGCAAGGGCATCTCCGCCGGGGAGCTGGAGAAGGCGCTGCGCGAGGAGTGGGACCCCGAGGCGCCGGTCCAGGTGGTCGTCCTGGCCTTCGGCACCGACCTTGACCGGGACGGCCTGAGCCGGGTCGCCGCCGTCACCAACGGCTCCCTGCACGTCGCCCGGCGTCCCGAGGAGATCATCGACGTCTTCCTGTCGGCGCTGGCCCGGCGGCTGTGCCACCCGACCTGCCGCACCCCGGCCTGACCGGTCCCGTCCGGCCGGGACCGTCCGGGTCGTGTCCGAACGGTCCCGGCCGATCGGTCGTGTCCGAACGGTCCCGGGCTCGGTGGCCCGGTGCGCGGTGGTCAGGAGCGCGGAGGTGGCGGGTGCGGCGGCTCAGCGCACGGCGATGAAGTCGGCCGCGTGCCGAGGGGCGCGGTCGCGGGGCGGGGCGGCGGGGTGGCCGATCGCGACGGCGCCCATCGGGTCCCAGCCGGACGGCAGGTCGAGCACCTCGCGGACCACGTCGCGGCAGAACATCGTGGACGACACCCAGGCCGAGCCCAGGCCCTCCACCGCGAGCTGGACCAGGAAGTTCTGCACCCCGGCACCGGCCGCGACCACGAACATCTCCCGTTCGGCGGCGTTGCGCCGGTCGTCGCGGTAGGTGTGCGCGCCGTCCGCGACCAGGCACGGCACCGCCAGGTACGGGGCCGCCCGCAGCACGTCGCCCCGCCTGACGCGCCTGGCCACCGACTCCTCGGAGAAACCGTCGCCGCGCAGGTCGGCGATCCAGGCCTCGCGCATGGCGTCGAGCAGTTTCTCGCGGATCGCGGCCGACTCCAGCAGGACGAACCGCCAGGGGGTCGTGTGGTGCGGGGCGGGCGCGGCGATCGCGGCCTCGACGGCCCTGCGGACCGCGGCGCCGTCCACCGGAGCGGCGGAGAACTCCCGGATCGTCCTGCGGGCGAAGACCACGTCGCGCGAGCCGTACCGGAACATGTCCTCGGCCGACGGGCGGACCAGCTCGCCGACGCCCGGCCCGTCCTCCTCGGTGGTGTACTCGGCCAGGCCCCTGATCACCGCGACCGGCGTCTGGGCGACCTTGCCCTTCACCAGGTCCCCGGCCGCGGCGAACTCGTCGGCGACGGCGGTCAGGGTGACCTCCAGGGGGTTGCCGTGGTCGTCGGACATGCCCCGGTAGTCGAGGGCGGGCGTGACCCCGGCCAGGCCGACCGCCATGTCGGTCTGGCCGTTGCGCCACGGCCGGCCGAAGGTGTCGGAGACCACCACGCCGACCGAGACGCCGAGCAGCTCGGCCAGGCGTGCCCGGATCGCCGACGCCGAGGCGTCCGGGTCGGCCGGGAGCAGCACCACCGTGCCCGGCCGGGTGTTGGAGGCGTCGACCCCGGCGGCGGCCATGACGAACCCGTGCGCGGTCTCGGCGATCACGGTCTCACCCCTGCGGGCGACCACCCGCCTGGTCTCGGCCTCGACGGCCTCGGCGCGGGTCACGCCGTGCAGGACCCGGCCCTCGGCCTTGCTCGCGATCTTGGAGGTGACCACCAGGATGTCGCCGTCGCGCAGGCCGGGCAGGGCCGTGGCGATCAGCTCGCCGAGGTCGTCGCCCTCGCGGACCTCGGGCATCCCGGGTACGGCGAAGATCTCCACCTTGACGTCCCCGGGCTCGCGTCCGGCCCGTCCGGGCCCGCGCCCGGCCCGGCCCGTCACGCCCCCTCCCCGGGGGAGGCGTCCGTGGCGGGGCTGTCCGCGCCGGGGGCGCCCGCGGGGGAGGGGGCCGCGGCGCCGGACGAGGTGGCGGGGGCCGCGGCGGTGGCCGAGGCGGCGGGCGAGGTGGCGGGCGAGGCGAGCCGGACGGCCATGTCCAGGGCGGCGCGGGCCAGGGCCGCGGCGGAGTCGAGGTCGTGCATGATCAGCGGGCGGGCCTCCACCTCCACGCCGTCGAGGGCGACCCCGGCGTCCTCCTCGGCGACCAGCCAGCCGTCCACCAGCGCCGGTCCGTACAGCTCCAGGACGGCCTGCGCGGTCGTGGGGACGCCGATCGCGGTCAGGCAGGCGTCGGCCATGCCCCGGACCGGGGCCCCGCCGACGATGGGCGAGACGCCCACGACCGTCCTGCCCTCCAGGGCCTCGCGGATGCCCTTGATCTGCAGGATCGTGCCGATGCTGACGACCGGGTTGGACGGCGGCAGCAGGACCACGTCGGCCGCGGCGACGGCGTCCAGCACCCCGGGGGCGGGGACGGCCTGCTCCGCGCCCACCAGGATGATCTGCTCGGCGGGCACCGAGGCGCGCAGCCGTACCCACCACTCCTGGAAGTGGACGGCGCGCCGGCCGCGCTCGTCGGAGATGACCACGTGGGTCTCGGTACGGTCGTCGCTCATCGGGATCAGGCGGACGCCCGGCTGCCAGCGCGCGCACAGCGCCTCGGTGACGGCCGAGAGCGGGTATCCCGCGTCGAGCATCTGGGTGCGCACGATGTGGGTGGCGAAGTCGCGGTCGCCGAGGCCGAACCACTGCGGCTCCACGCCGTAGGCGGCCAGCTCCTCCTTGACGACGTGGGACTCCTCCCGCCGCCCCCAGCCCTGCTCCTCGTTGATGCCGCCGCCCAGCGTGTACATCACGGTGTCCAGGTCGGGGCAGACCCGCAGGCCGAAGAGGCTGATGTCGTCACCGGTGTTGCCGATGACGGTGATCTCGGAGTCGGGGGCGGTGGTGCGGAGACCCCGCAGGAAGCGGGCGCCGCCGATTCCACCGGCGAGGGACACGATGCGCATGCCGTCCAGTGTTCCACTAGGTCGTCACGGGCGCGGGCGGGGTGTCGCGCGGGGCGTTCGGGGGTGTCCGGGCGGGGCGCCCGGGGGCCGTCCGGGCGGGCCGTCACACCGCCGGTACGTGCGAGTTGCCTGTCGGAAATATGCATGTATGGGGGACAATGGAGCACTTATGGGGGTGGTGGGCTTCCTGGGACCACCGGCGGCAAAGTCAGCCATGTGCAAAACTGACCCGGGTTTACCTAAAGACCCTATGGGGGTAGTTGTGATCAATGTCGAAGCGAGCCGGCTTCGGGAACCGGCGGCGTGGCTCATGGCCGCCGTCGCGTCCGCGATCGTTCTCGTCGGCATCGAACGCCTGCTGTTCGGAGGGTCCGCGTTCGGGGACTCGTCCTTCGCCGCGCGCGCCGCGGCCCGCCTGGGCACCTTCACCTCGCCGGTGACCGTCGCCCTGCTCGTCGGGGCCGTGGTGCTGGCCACCCACCTCGGCCCGGTGATCGCGCGGCTGCGCCCGCTGGCGCTGCTGGTGACGGTCACCCTCGGGCTCTGCGTGCTGTTCGGCCTGATCGCCCTGCTGGCCGGGGTGCTGGGCGGCGCGACGAGCGCCCGGGAGAAGATCGAGCTCCTCCTGGTCCACCTGCCCTCCCTCGCGCTCGCCGCGGTCGCGTTGCTGTACGTGCTGCCCAGGGCGATCCCGGCCGCCTCCCGGGCCGGTGGCGTGTCCGGCCCGCTGTTCGGGGGGCAGGGACACGGTCCCGTCCCCGGGTACGGCCCGGCGGGCGGGCAGGGTCCCTTCCAGGGGCAGGGCCAGGGGCAGGGCCAGGGGCAGGGTCCCTCCCGCGAGCACGCCCCGTTCCAGGGCGCTCCGGACGGCCGGGGCCCGCGCGACGGCTATCCCCAGGACGGGGACCGCTACCCCCAACCCCAGAGCGGGGACGGCTACGCTCACCCCCAGGGCGCCCCCGGCCAGGGTCCTCACTCCCAGGGCCCGCACTTCCAGGGCGCCCCCGGACAGGGGCCCCACACCGGGCAGCACCTTCCCCAGCAGGGGTTCCACCCGCAGGACCGGCCCGCGCAGGAGATGCAGCCCGCGCAGTCCCCGCCTCCGCACGTCCCGTACGGCCGCCCGGCCCTCCCGCCCGCCCCCGCGCACGCCTCCACCGGCACCCCCGCCGAGAACACCGCCCAGAACGTCCCCTCCGGGGGGTACGACGGGCACTCCTCCGCGCAGGCCGGGGACGGGCACCACTCCCAGGCCGGTCACCCCCGGCAGGCGGAGAACCGGCAGCAGGCCGAGGACCAGACCTGGCCGGGACGGTCGCGGACGCCGGAGCAGCAGGCGTCGCAGCGGCCCGCCCAGGAGTCCGTCCCGCTGTCGGCTCCCCCCGTGGGGCACGCCCCGAGCCCGTACACCACCGCGGACGCCCCGCCCCCGGCCACGCCGTACGACGCGCCGTCCCTCTCCTCCGCCTCCTCCGCGCCGGCGGAGCAGCAGGACCGGACGGAACCGCGCCTGCCCGACCCGCTCTCCTTCGACCCGTCGTACTCCCCGGACCCCTCGCACGGGCGGCCCGACCCGGCGTACGGGCAGTCGTCCTCCGACCCGGCCTACGGGCGGCCCGACCCCCAGGATCCCGGGCACCGGAGCGACGCCCCGGCCTACGGGTGGCAGGAGGCGACCTCGCCGGGATCCTCCGGCCGTCACTCCGAGACGCAGGGCACCGGACGGACCGAGCAGGGCTCGTACCCGCAGGCCGAGCAGCAGGCGGACCCGCGCACCGAGCAGTGGGCGACGGCGGGGTATGCGCAGCCGGAGACCCAGGGGTACGCGCAGACCGGGCCGGACGACCGGCGACGGACCGAGGCACAGGAGCAGGAGCAGGGACGGCGAGCCGAGTCCCGCCGGTCCGGGTACGGGCAGCACCACTCCAGCCCGCGGCTGCCCGATCCGCTCTCGTCCGAGTCGTTCACCTCGAACCCGCGACTGCCGGACCCGCTTCCGGAGTCGTTCACCTCCAGCCCACGGCTGCCGGACCCGCTCTCGTCCGAGTCGTTCACCTCGAACCCGCGGCTGCCGGACCCGCTCTCCTCCGAGTCGGCGTACGGGCGGCCCGAGCCGCGCGACCAGGGACCGCAGGAGTCGTACGGGCGGCAGGAGCCCTCGCCCGCCGAGCCCTCGGGCTGGTACACCGACTCCCAGGCGCCGGGTGCCGACCGGTCCGAGCAGTGGGCCCGCGGGGGTCCCGAGCAGGGTCACGGGTCCGAGCCGCAGGCGCACGGATTCCCGGAGCCGCAGGGCTACCTCCGGCCGGAGCCGGAGGACCGGCCGCACCCCGGATCCCAGGGATCCGAGTACCGGCAGGACCCGCAGGGGTTCGGGCAGCAGGGCCCGTACACCCCCGACCTTCAGGCCGCCCCCCGGGCGCACCGGCCGGAGCGGCAGGTTCCCGGTGGTCAGGCCGGGGTGCCTCTCGCGCCCGACGACGTCTCCGCGTCGCCGTTCGAGGACCGTCCCTCCCCGTTCGAGGACCGTCCTTCCCCCTTCGAGGACCGGGCGCCGCACGGTTTCCCCACGCCTCCGGAGAACTACGGCGGGCCGGTCGCCGGCCACCCGGGTGCGGACCCCGCCTACTCGACCGCGCCGGACCTGCACTACCCGACGCCCGACCCGGTGGACCTGAGGTCCCAGCAGATGGCCCAGGCCTACCAGCAGGCGAAGAACTACCAGCAGGCGCACGGCAACGAGTCACCGCTCCGTCTTCCGGAGTACGGGGCCCCGGGCCACGGCGACCCGCTCGGGCACCCGCAGACCCCGCAGGCGTCCCAGCACCCGCAGCCCTCCCAGGACCGGTACCCGCAGACCCCGTCCCCTCAGGCCCCCCAGGAGCAGTACCCGCAGGCACAGCCCTTCCAGCCGCAGTCCCCCCAGGACCGGTACTCCCAGGACCAGCCCTCCCAGGACCAGTACTCGCAGGCCCGGCCCCCGTACGACCCGTCGTCGCAGGACCGGTACTCCCAGGCGCAGCAGCCCCCGTACGACCCGGCGCAGCAGTACCCGCCGCGTGATGAGCAGCGGTGGGAGCCCGAGTCCGAGGCGACGCTCCGGTTCGACCCGGCCGCCTACCGGGACGACCCGCTGGGCGCCCCGGCCCCGCCCCCGGCGGCCCCCGCCCACGCCCCCGAGACGTGGGACTCGAAGCCGATAGATCCCACCGCGATCTATCGTCCCGAGCAACGCCGGGGACAGGTCACGGATGAGGAAACGCCGGATACAGAGAAGGTGGGCCCCGGTCAGGATCAGAACATCTCCTGGTACGGTTCCGACCGCCGAGAGCGCTGAGCCCCTGGCGGTGACAGCGATCACCTGGTGCAATTGCCGTCGTGGCAGGCAGACGACCCACAACCGGGGAGAGCAGGTCTTTCCCCGGATACCAGCATGCCGCTTGACGTCACACCGGGCACGCGCGTGTAATTACACACGTGTTGTTACGCCTTCCTCTGGGTGGGTAAGGGGCAGGCGTTCATAGGGGGGCTCCATTTTGCGGGCGTGCGGCAGGGAGGTGTGCAGTGGCCGACCTGGTCATCGCACAGGAGAGCATCGCTGAAGAGCAGCTTGGCTGGCAGGAGCGTGCCTTGTGCGCGCAGACCGACCCGGAGGCGTTCTTCCCGGAGAAGGGAGGCTCCACCCGCGAGGCCAAGAAGGTTTGCCGCTCCTGCGAGGTGCGTGCCGAGTGTCTTGAGTACGCACTGGAACATGACGAGCGGTTCGGCATCTGGGGTGGACTGTCCGAGCGTGAACGCCGCCGGATCAAGCGCGAGGCCGTCTGACCCGTCCGGACGAGGGCCGGCCGGCAGGCCGGAGCACACCGAGGATCCGGACGGTACGCGAGTCCGAGCACCGATGAACACCTGACAACATCCGACCGGTACCGAACGGGTGCCGTGCAGGGCACCGTGCGGGTGCCGCAAGGCCACCGGAAAGGTCCGGACGGTCCGACAGAGAACACGTGACGCCCTCACGGGGGCTTGACGAATATGCCCACGGGGCCACGTGACGTCGGTCGCGTGGCCCTTTTTCCTGGGCGTCATCAGGTGTAAGACATACACCGACATAGGGTGCCGTATCGTGGTCGCGCCGATCATCACCCCCTCCTGAACACGGGACGTATGTCCATCAACGACCCCCAGCGCCCCCCTCGCCCCCAGCACACGGTCACCGCGATCGTCGTCTCCCACGACGGTTCCCGCTGGCTGGGGGAGACCCTGGAAGCCCTGCTCCGGCAGACCCGCCCGGTGGACCGGGTCGTCGGGGTGGACAACGGCAGCAGGGACGGCAGCGCCGACCTGCTGACCCGATCCCTCGGCCCCCGTGCCGTCCTGACCCTGCCTCGCTCGACCGGGTTCGGCGAGGCCGTCACCGAGGTGCTCGACCGGCTCGGGCCCGGCGGCGGCCGGGAGTGGATCTGGCTGCTGCACGACGACTGCGCCCCGGACGCCCACGCCCTGCAGACCCTGCTGGAGGCCGCGGACTCCGATCCCAAGGCGGCGGTGCTCGGCCCCAAGCTCCGCGACTGGGTGGACCGGCGGCTGCTGCTGGAGGTCGGCTTCACCGTCGACCGGACCGGCCGCAGGGACACCGGGCTGGAGGCCCGAGAGTTCGACCAGGGACAGTACGACGGCACCAGGGACGTGCTCGCGGTCTCCACCGCGGGCATGCTCGTCCGCAGGGACGTCTGGGAGGAGGTGGGCGGGCTCGACCCCGCCCTGCCGCTCTTCCGCGACGACCTCGACCTGTGCTGGCGGGTCAGGGCCGCCGGGTACCGCGTGCAGAACGTCACCCGGGCGGTCGCCTGGCACGCCGAGGCCGCCACCCGGCGCAGGCGCCGCATCACCGCCAGCGGCGACCATCCCCGCCGCCTGGACCGCCGCAACGCCCTGTTCGTCGTCATGGTGAACCTGCCCCCGCGGGCGCTGCCGTGGGCGCTGGTCCGCAACCTGTTCGGGTCGCTGCTGCGCACGGTGCTGTTCCTGGTGGCCAAGCAGCCGGCCAACGCCCTGGACGAGTTCCTGGCCTTCGGCTCGGTCTTCGGCCACCCGGTACGGATGGTCAAGGCCAGGCGGGCCCGGTCCAGGGGACGTGGATCTGGGGCCGTGGCGGCCGCCAGGCTGCTCACCCCCGCGGGCGCGGGCTACCGCAGGCTCGTGGACCGGGCCCGCAACTACCTGGCCGGGGCCGGGTTCGTGGAGTCCGCGGGCCGCCACCACGCCGTGGCCGCCCAGCGCCCGCAGGAGGACGGCGAGGAACTGCTCGCCGACACCGGGGTGATGCAGCGCGTCTTCGGCAACCCGGGGGTGCTGCTCTTCCTGGCGCTCACCCTGGTCACGCTGATCGCCGAGCGGGCCCTGAACGGCGGTGCCCGGCTGGGCGGCGGCGCGCTCGTCCCGGCGATCGGCGGCGCCTCGGACCTGTGGGACCTCTACCGCGAGGGCTACCACCGGACCGGCCTGGGCACCGACGCCTGGGCCCCGCCGTACGTGGCGGTGCTGGCCGCGCTGTCCACGGTGCTGTTCGGCAAGACCTGGCTCGCGGTCTCGGTGCTGCTGCTCGGCTGCGTGCCGCTGGCCGGGATCTCCGCCTACGCGGCCACCCGGTGGATGATCCCGGGCCGCTGGACCCGGGTCTGGCTGGGCTCGTCGTACGCCCTGCTGCCGGTGGCCACCGGCGCCGTCGCAGCGGGGCGGCTGGGCACCGCGGTGGTGTTCGTCCTGCTGCCCGTCTACGCGGCGCTGGCCACGGTCGTGCTCGCCGGGGAACGGCGCCGGGCCCGTCGCGCCGCCTGGGCCCTGGGACTCCTGCTGGCGGTCGGCACGGCCTTCGCGCCGCTGGTCTACCCGCTCGCCGCGGTGCTCGGCGCGCTGGCGGCGCTGGCCTTCCCGCGCCGGGGCGTCGCGGTCTCGATGCTGGTGGCGTTCGCCGTGCCGGTGGCCCTGCTGCTGCCCTGGCTGGTCCAGATGGCCGTGGCCCCGGGACGGCTGCTGCTGGAGGCCGGTCTGCACCAGCCCTCCCTGGTCGATCCCGCGCTGAGCGCCGAGTCGCTGCTGCTGCTGAGCCCGGGAGGGCCGGGCATGCCGCCGCTCTGGGTGACGGCCGGTCTCATCGTGGCCTGCCTGCTCGCGCTGCTGATGCGGCGCAACCGGATGGTCATCGCGGTCGGCTGGGGCGTCGCGCTCTTCGGGCTGCTGACGGCGATCCTGGTCAGCAGGACCTGGGTCACCTCGATCAACGGCGACGTGGAGGCCCCGGCCTGGCCGGGGGTGCCGCTGGCCTTCGCGGCCACCGGCATGCTGGTGGTGGCCGCGCTCACCGCCGGGCGGATCACCGAGTTCCGGGCCGCCGGGGGGACGCGCAGGCTCGTCGCGTTCGGCGTCGTCGTGGTGGCGTTCTCCACGCCGCTGCTCGCCGCGGGCATGTGGATCGCCAGGGGCGCGGACGGCCCGATCCGCGGGACCGTGCGCGACGTCGTCCCCGCCCTGGCCGCGGTGAACTCCGCGGGCGGCGAGCGGACCCTGCTGCTGCGCGCCTCGCCGGACCGGCTGCTCTTCACCGTGCTGAGCGGGCGCACGCCGATCGTCGGCGAGGCCGACATCCCCGTCCCGGAGGGTCCCAGGGAGCGGGTCCGCCTGGCAGCCGCCGGGCTGGTGTCCGGCAGGGGCGGGGACGACGCCCGCGTGCTCGCCGCCCACGGCGTCCGTTTCGTCGTGGTGACCGCGCCCGTCGATCCTGAGGTCAGCGCCGCGCTCGACTCGCAGCCCTCGCTGGCGAGGATGAGCCTGTCCCGTTCGGTCGGCGTGTGGCGGCTGACCCGGCCCGTGGCCGTCCCGCCCGCCCCGCCCGGTGATCCCTGGCACGGCCGCTGGCTCCTGGTCCAGACCGTGCTGGTGATCGTCGTCATGGTGCTGGCGGCGCCCGGCCGCGGCGAGAACGACGAACCCGCGGTCCCCGTGGACCTGCCCGAACCCCGTAGAGAGCCGGTCGCCCGGTGAGATCCCTGATCGAGAACCGATTCGGCCTGCTGGCCCTGGTGCTGGTGGCCCTGCTCGCCCTGTACGGGACGGCCGCCGCGAGCCGGCCACAGGTCGCCGCCACCCCGGTGCCCCGCCCCGAGAGGGTGCCCGTCGCCTCGGTGACGGCCGTCTGCCCGGCGCCCGGCGAGGCCGCCGTCGGCGTGCTCGCGCCCCCGGGAAGCAGACAGGCGGGCGCCGCCTCGCTCGTCACCGGGGAGAAGACCCTGGCCACCCTGGACACCCCGGGACGCCTCTGGCGCGAGGAGGTGCCCGCCTCGTCGCCGTCCCTCGTCGTCACGGCCTCCGGGAGCATGGCCGCGGGCCTGGAGGCGTCACAGACCCGGAAGGAGACCTCGGGCGGGCAGCGGGGGCTGGCCGGGGTGCGCTGCGCCGAGCCCGCGGCGAGCACCTGGCTGGTCGGGCCGGGACCGGCCGCGGCCGACGTCACGCTGTACCTGTCCAACGCCGATCCGGCCGCGGCCATCGCCGAGGTCATGGTCTACTCCGGTGAGGGCCCGGTGATCACCGACCGCGGGAGCGTGTTCACCCTCAAGCCCGGTGAGAGCCGCACGGTCAAGGTCGCCGATCTGGCGCCCTCGGCGCTGGTCATGGCGATCCAGGTACGTACCACCTCGGGGCGGGTCACCGCGGCGGCCCGCGCGCTGATGAACGACGGGCGCGGCGTGGACTGGCTGCCGGTCTCCGCCGCCCCCGCCACCCGCGTCGTGGTGCCCGCCATCCCCGGCGGGGGCGGGAAGCGGGAGCTGCTCGTGGCCTCCCCCGAGGAGGCGGACACGCTGGTCGAGATCAGGGCGCTCACCCCCGACGGGACCTACGCTCTCAAGGGCCGCGAGCTGGTGGAGGTGCCCGCGGGTTCCGTCGCCACCCTGGACCTGTCCACCGGGGTCGGCGGCCAGCCCGCCGCGCTGCTGCTCACCTCGGACAGCCCGGTCGTCGCCGGGCTCGTCGCCACCGGCACCGGCGCGCGGCCGGACGTGGCGTTCACCGCCGGGTCGGCCCCCATCGACCTGGGCAGCGTCGTGGCCGAGAACCGTACGGGCGGCAAGACGGCCTCCCGGCTGCTGCTGACCGCGCCGGAGACCGCGGGCTCGGTGAGCGTGCAGGTGGTGACCGGTACGGACGAGGCGCCCGAGCCGTTCCAGGTGGACATCTCCGCGGAACGCACCCGGCAGGTGGACCTTCCCAAGATCAAGGGGGCCTTCGCGGTGGTCGTGCAGCCGCTGCCCGGCTCGGGGCCGGTCCACGGCGGGCGCGTGATGGAGGAGCGGCTCAAGGGGGGGACGGCGCTGACCGTGCAACCCCTGGCCGCGGCCCGGATGTGGGCGCTGGTCCCGCCGATCGCCGAGTCCGCCGCGACCGTGCTGCCCTGAGCCGTGCCGGGCCGTCCTGAGCCCGCGCGTCCCTGAGCCCGTGGCCATGCCGGTGGCGGTCGTGCCGGGGGTCAGTCGTGGTCGTCGAAGCCGGGGTCGACCGACTCGGGGGAGAGCCCCAGCAGGCCCGCGACCTGTTCCACCACGGCCTCGTGCACCATCGCGCCCAGGTGGTCGCGGTCGCGCGACCGGCTCTCCAGGGGGCGGCGGTAGATGATCACGACGGCCGGGCGGCTCCCCGCGGCCGGTTCGGACCGTCCGAACGGGATCGGCTCCCCGGTCAGCAGGCCCGGCCCGTCGCCCAGCTCGCTGATCGGCGGGACCTCCTCGACCGCGAACTCCACGGCCGCCAGCTGCTTGCCCCAGCGGGGCTTGAGCCGGTCGACCGCGTCCAGCACCAGGTCGTCGAACCGCTCGCTGCGGGCCTTGGCGATCGGCACGTGCGAGGGCGCCAGCGGGCCGCGCAGGCCGCGGCCGTGCCTGTCGCGCCTGCGGGGAGAACGAGGTCTGCCGGGTGCCGGGCTCACGGCCCCAGCTTAGACGCGACCCGGGCGGGCACGGGAGGGCGCCGGTCGTGGACGGCGGGACCTCCCGGGGAGATCCGAGGGAGATCCCGGGGGGATCCGGGGGATCCGGGGGCGTGCGGACAGGGGGTGAAGCCGTACAGGCGGGTGGAAGCCAGGACACGTGTCCGAATTGTGGCGACACGCTCGTTAAGAGCGCTCAGATAGTGGCGCCCCGGACGCTTACCGGATACGGTCCCACCGTGAGCCCCGTCCGCCGCTGTTCCCGCACCGCGTGCAGTCAGCCTGCCGTTTTCACGCTCACGTACGTCTACGCCGATTCGACCGCTGTTCTCGGGCCCTTGGCGACGTACGCCGAGCCGCACTGTTACGACCTGTGTGCCGAGCATGCCGAGCGGCTCACCGCCCCCCGCGGCTGGGAGGTGGTCCGCCTTCCGACCGACGGCACCCCGCCCAGCACGGACGACCTGGAGGCCCTGGCGAACGCGGTCCGCGAGGCCGCCAGACCCGCGCCGAGCGGCGGCACCGAGCCGGTCGGCCAGGGGGTCGAGGTCGGCCGCAGGGGGCACCTGAGGGTGCTCCGCTCGGCTCAGCCCCAGCGTGACCGCTGACCCTACTAGGCTGGGGGGCGCCGGACACGACGCAAAGGGTGGAGCTGGAGTGGGCGACCTCGCCAAGATCTTCAAGGCGTACGACGTTCGTGGCGTCGTGCCGGACGAGTTCGACGAGGCGACCGCCGAGGCGGTGGGCGCGGCCTTCGCCGAGGTGACGGGCGCGAGGACCGCGGTCGTGGCGCACGACATGCGGGCCTCCTCGGTGCCGCTGACGGCGGCCTTCGTCCGAGGGGTCGTCTCCCGCGGGGCGGACGTGATCAACGCGGGCCTGGGCTCCACGGACATGCTCTACTACGCGAGCGGCAGCCTCGGGCTCCCCGGCGTGATGTTCACCGCCAGCCACAACCCGGCCCGCTACAACGGCATGAAGATGTGCAGGGCCGGTGCCGTGCCGATCGGCGGCGCCACCGGGCTCGTCGAGATCCGCGACCGGGCGGCCGAGATCCTCGCCTCCGGCTCCCTGGGCGGCCCCGGGGGCGGCACGGTCTCCGAGCGCGACCTGCTGGCCGGTTACGCCGAATACCTGCGCACCCTGGTCGACCTGTCCGGCATCCGGCCGCTGCGGGTCGTGGTGGACGCCGGCAACGGGATGGGCGGGCACACGGTCCCGACGGTGCTGGCGAGGCTTCCGGTCGAGCTGACCGCCCTGTACTTCGAGCTGGACGGGACCTTCCCCAACCACGAGGCCAACCCCATCGAGCCCGACAACCTGCGCGACCTGCAGAAGGCCGTGCTGGACGTGGGCGCCGACCTCGGGCTGGCCTTCGACGGCGACGCCGACCGCTGCTGGGTGGTGGACGAGCGCGGGGAGTCGGTCTCCCCGTCCACGATCACCGCGCTGGTCGCGGTCCGCGAGCTGGGCAGGCACCCGGGAGCCGCGATCATCCACAACCTGATCACCTCCCGTGGGGTCCCGGAGATCGTCGCCGAGCACGGCGGCAGGGCGATCCGCACCCGGGTGGGCCACTCGTTCATCAAGGCCGAGATGGCCAGGACCGGTGCGGTCTTCGGCGGCGAGCATTCCGCCCACTACTACTTCCGGGACTTCTGGTTCGCCGACTCCGGCATGCTGGCCGCGCTGCACGTGCTGGCCGCGCTGGGCGAGCAGGAGCGGCCCCTGTCGCAGGTCCTGGCGGAGTACTCCCGCTACGCGGCCTCCGGGGAGATCAACAGCACGGTCGCCGACCAGGCGGCCGCGACCGAGCGGGTCCGCGCCGCGTTCGCCTCCCGCGACGGCGTCGCCTTCGACGAGCTGGACGGCATGACCGTCTCCGGCCCCGGATGGTGGTTCAACCTCCGTCCGTCCAACACCGAGCCGCTGCTCCGGCTGAACGCCGAAGCGGCCGACGAGACCCAGATGGCAGCGATCAGGGACGAGGTCCTTGCCCTCGTGAGGAGCTGAACACGTGAAGATCGACGACTGGCTGCTGGAGATCCTGGCCTGCCCCAACTGCAAGTCCCCGCTGCGGGCCGAGCCCGCCGTGGACGAGCTGTCCTGCACCTCCGCCTCCTGCGGCCTGGTCTACCCGGTCCGCGACGACATTCCGGTCCTGCTGGTCGACGAGGCCCGGAAGTCGTGAACTGGGAGCCGGATCGGCTCGACGACCAGAAGTGGCTGACCGAGGGCGACCCCTCGGGCATGCTGCGAGCCGTGGCCGACTCGGCCGCGCAGATCCGTACCTCCCGCAGGGCCGCCGTGGAGGCGGGCCTGTCCTCGCTCACCGGCCAGGGCCGCCCCCGGGCGATCGTGGTCGCGGGCATGGGGGGTTCGGGCACCGCCGGTGACATCCTCAACGTGGTGTGCGGCCCCGGCGCCCCGCTGCCGATCGTGACCGTCAGGTCCCATCGGCTTCCAGGCTGGATCGGCGCGACCGACCTGGTGATCGCCGTCTCCCGCTCCGGCGGGACCGAGGAGACCCTCACGGCGGCCACCGAGGCCGTCCGGCGCGGGTGCCGCCTGCTCGCCGTCGCCGCGCCCGGCTCGCCGCTCCAGGCGATCGCCAGGCAGGCGGGGGCGCCGTTCGTGCCCGTCGCCGAGGGGACGCGTCCGCGTGCCGCGCTGTGGGCGCTGGCGGTCCCCCTGGTGGTCGCCGCGGCCGAGCTCGGCCTGGTCGAGGCCGGGGAGGAGATCTTCGAAGGGGTCGCCGGCCGGCTGGAGGACCTGGCCAACCGCTGCCGCCCGGCCAGCGAGTCCTTCATCAACCCCGGCAAGTCGCTGGCCATGGACGTCGCCGAGACCGTGCCGATGATCTGGGGGTCCTCGCCGGTGGCGACCGTCGCGGCCCACCGGTGGGCCTGCCAGTTCGGCGCGACCGGCAGGTACCCGGCGATGTGGGGGGAGCTGTCGGAGACCGGCCACAACCAGGTCGCCGCCCTTGACGGCCCGCTCGCCCAGCGCGACATCTTCGCCGACGAGAGCGGCAGGTCGCTCCGGCTGTTCCTGCTGCGCGACGTGGAGGAGGACCCCCGGCTGCTACGGCGCAGGGAGGCGTCGGTCCGGCTGGCCGAGGGACGCGGTGTCCCGGTCACCCAGATCGCCGCGGAGGGGCTGCACCCGCTGGAGCGACTGGCCACGCTGATCGCGCTCGGAGATTTCGCGAGTACATACCTCGCACTCGGGTACGGGCTCGACCCGACCCCTGTATCGGCCATCACCGAACTCAGGGCGAGAATTTCCCAATAGGATTCCTGTCTCGTCTTTCGACCATACGAGCTGAGCGGAGGCTGCCGTGAGCGCGGGCGGCGGTACTAAGGCAATCATCGCGGCATTGGTCGCCAACCTGGCGATCGCCGTGGCCAAATTCGTGGCGTTCCTGTTCACCGGTTCGTCATCGATGATCGCCGAATCGGTCCACTCGGTGGCCGACTCGGGCAACCAGGCACTGCTACTGCTGGGCGGCAAGCGCGCGCAGCGCGAGCGCACGCCCCAGCACCCCTTCGGGTACGGCCGGGAGCGCTACTTCTACGCGTTCGTCGTGGCGGTGGTGCTGTTCACCATCGGCGCGGTGTTCTCCCTCTACGAGGGCATCCACAAGCTCCAGCATCCCGAGAAGCTCACCTCCCCGCAGTGGGCCTTCGGCGTGCTGATCTTCGCGATCATCGCCGAGTCGTTCTCGTTCAGGACGGCGATCATCGAGTCCAACCACGTCCGGGGCAACCAGTCCTGGGTGCAGTTCATCCGCCGTTCCAAGTCGCCCGAGCTGCCGGTCATCGTGCTGGAGGACCTCGGCGCGCTGCTGGGCCTGATCTTCGCGCTCTTCGGCGTGACGATGGCCGTGGTGACCGACAACCCGATCTGGGACGGCATCGGCACCATCATGATCGGCGTTCTGCTCGCGGTGATCGCGATCATCCTGGCGATCGAGACCAAGTCGCTGCTGCTCGGCGAGGGCGCGGGCCCGGAGGTCGAGGTCGCCATCATGCAGGCGCTGGAGAGCGCCCCCGAGGTGACCCGGGTCATCCACATGCGCACGCTGCACCTGGGCCCCGAGGAGGTCCTGGTCGCGGCCAAGATCGCGGTCGACCACGACGACACGGCCGCGGACGTGGCCCGCGGCATCGACGAGGCCGAGAAGCGCATCCGCGCCGCCGTCCCCACGGCCCGGGTCATCTACCTGGAGCCCGACCTGTACCGGTCCGACGTGTCGGCGCCCTCCTCCGGCGCCGTCTGACCGCACGTCCCGCCGTACCCCGGCCGGTCACCGGACGGTGACCGGCCGACGCCGTCCGGCCGCCCCGACGGGCCTTGTTCTCCTCGGGGCGCCCGTCGCGGGCGTCAGGGCCGCCCGTCGCGGGAGGTCCCCGGGACGCCGCCGCGGGAGGCCACGGAAGTGCCACCGCGGGAGGCCCCGGGAATGCCGCCGCGGGGGGCGCCGGGGCCGCCCTGGAGCAGGCGCAGCGCCTTCTCCTTCTCGAAGTCCAGGGCCCTGCGGGGAACCTGCAGGCGTCCGATCCGCAGCCCCAGGTCCCGTACGGCCTGGGCGACCGCGGGTTCGCTCAGCACGCGCAACGCGAACGCCAGCTCGGCCGGGGAGACGTCGAACCGCCTCTCCAGTTCCAGGCTCTGGGCGACGGCGGCGAGCTCCTCGGGGCCGAACCGGCGGTGCGCGCCCTGGTTCCTGATCGGGGGCAGCAGCCCGAGCGCCTCGCGGTAGCGGAGCATCCTGGGGGACATCCCGAGCCTTCTGGCGGCCTCGGTGATCCGCATCGACGACCCCTTTCCGCGAAACCTTACATTCTTGTGTCAGGTTAACCCCTCAAAGGGTGCGCGCGGTCGTTCCGTCCGCCTAAACTCGCAAGCGTCGAACTTTCCGGTGGAGCGGTGAGCCGGGGCCCGAGAGCGAGGCCGGTCGCGGGACGAGAGCGCGAGGCACGCACCGCCCATCAACCAGAGGGGTAACCACACATGGACTTCAAGGTCGCCGACCTTTCCCTTGCGGCCTTCGGCCGCAAGGAGATCCAGCTGGCGGAGCACGAGATGCCGGGCCTGATGGCCGTCCGCGAGGAGTACGCCGCGGCCCAGCCGCTCGCCGGTGCGAAGATCATGGGCTCGCTGCACATGACCATCCAGACCGCCGTGCTCATCGAGACCCTGGTCGCGCTGGGCGCCGAGGTCCGCTGGGTGAGCTGCAACATCTTCTCCACCCAGGACCACGCCGCCGCCGCCGTGGTGGTCGGCCCCGACGGCACCCCGGAGGACCCCAAGGGCGTCCCGGTCTTCGCCTGGAAGGGCGAGACCCTGGAGGAGTACTGGTGGTGCACCGAGCAGGCGCTGCTCTGGCCCGGCGGCGGTGGCCCCAACATGATCCTCGACGACGGCGGTGACGCCACCCTGCTCGTCCACAAGGGCGCCGAGTACGAGAAGGCCGGCGCCGTGCCGAGCGCCTCCGAGGACGACCCCGAGGAGTGGGGCGTCATCCTGGAGCTGCTCCGCCGCACGGTCACCCCCGAGGGGCACTGGACCAAGGTCGCCGCGGGCATCAAGGGCGTCACCGAGGAGACCACGACCGGTGTGCACCGCCTGTACGAGATGTTCAAGAACGGGACGCTGCTCTTCCCGGCGATCAACGTCAACGACTCGGTCACCAAGTCCAAGTTCGACAACAAGTACGGCTGCCGCCACTCGGTGATCGACGGTCTCAACCGCGCCACCGACGTGCTGATCGGCGGCAAGGTGGCGCTCGTGGCCGGCTACGGCGACGTCGGCAAGGGCTGTGCCGA
Organism: Streptosporangium sp. NPDC050148; assembly: GCF_055586505.1. Taxonomy (NCBI): domain Bacteria; kingdom Bacillati; phylum Actinomycetota; class Actinomycetes; order Streptosporangiales; family Streptosporangiaceae; genus Streptosporangium; species Streptosporangium sp. NPDC050148. The sequence continues at coordinate 231,769 of NZ_JBVJIA010000012.1, forward strand.
CGCGCTCCGCGGCCAGGGCGCCCGCGTGATCATCACCGAGATCGACCCGATCTGCGCGCTCCAGGCGGCCATGGACGGCTTCCAGGTCGCCACGCTGGACGAGGTCGTCGGCAGCGTCGACATCTTCGTCACCACGACCGGCAACTTCAACATCATCACGGCCGACCACATGGCCCAGATGAAGCACAACGCCATCGTGTCCAACATCGGTCACTTCGACAACGAGATCGACATGGCCGGCCTGGCCAGGATCCCGGGCATCGAGAAGACCGAGGTCAAGCCGCAGGTGCACACCTGGCGTTTCCCCGACGGCAAGCAGATCATCGTGCTCGCCGAGGGCCGCCTGATGAACCTGGGCTGCGCCACCGGCCACCCGTCGTTCGTGATGTCGAACTCCTTCACCAACCAGGTGATCGCGCAGATCGAGCTGTTCACCAAGACGGACGACTACCCGATCGGCGTCTACGTGCTGCCCAAGCACCTGGACGAGAAGGTCGCCCGCCTGCACCTGGACGCCCTGGGCGTGAAGCTCACCAAGCTCACCAAGGCCCAGGCCGAGTACATCGGCGTGGACGTCGAGGGCCCCTACAAGTCCGACCACTACCGTTACTGATACCGATCGGTACGTTCCACCGGGCCCCCGCGACGTCGCGGGGGCCCTGCCGGGTGAGCGGGGGAGAGACGTGGACAGCGCTCTGGTGGCCGCCGGGGAGCGGAGGATCGGGTGGGCGGCGCGGGCGATGCCGGTGCTCACCGCCCTCGGTGAGCGGTTCGCCGCCGAGCGGCCCTTCGAGGGCCTGCGGATCGCCGCCTGCCTGCACGTCACCGCCGAGACCGCCGTGCTCATGGGCACGCTCCGGGCCGGAGGGGCCGAGATCGCCCTGGCCGCCTCGAACCCCCTGTCCACCCAGGACGACGTGGCCGAGGCGCTGCGCGACTACGGGATCGTCGTGCACGCGGAGGCCGGGGTGACCAGGGAGGCCTACTACCGCCACATCCACCAGGCGCTCGACATCCGCCCCGACCTCGTCCTGGACGACGGCTGCGACCTGGTCAACATCCTGCACACCGAGCGGACCGAGGTGCTGGAGACGGTCTCCGGGGGGTGCGAGGAGACCACCACCGGGATCATCAGGCTCCGCAGGATGGCCGCGGAGAACGCCCTGCGCTTCCCCGTGGTGGCGGTCAACGACACCCGGACGAAGCGGATGTTCGACAACCGCTACGGCACCGGCCAGTCGACCATGGACGGCATCATGCGGGCCACCAACACGCTGCTCGCGGGCAAGACCGTGGTGGTCGCCGGGTTCGGCTACTGCGGCCGGGGTGTCGCCGAGCGGGCCAGGGGGCTGGGCGCGCGGGTCGTGGTGACCGAGATCGACCCGGTGAAGGCGCTGGACGCCCTGCTCCAGGGCTACGACGTGCGGTCGATGACCGCCGCGGCCGAGACCGGGGACGTCTTCGTCACGGTCACCGGCAACCGTGACGTGATCAGGGGAGAGCACCTGGTCCTGATGAAGGACGGCGCGATCCTGGCCAACGCCGGGCACTTCGACGTCGAGATCGACGTCCGCGCCCTGGACGACCTGGCACAGGCCGTCCACCGCGGCGTACGCCCCAGCACCGACGAGTACGTCCTCGCCGACGGCCGCAGGCTCCTGCTGCTCGCCGAGGGCCGCCTGGTGAACCTGAGCGCCGCGGAGGGGCATCCCGCGGCCGTCATGGACATGTCCTTCTCCGCGCAGGCGCTCTCGGTGGAGTGGCTGGTCCGCGAGCGGGCACGGCTCGCGCCCGGGGTGTACGACGTGCCCGTGGACGTGGACGTGGAGGTGGCGCGGCTCAAGCTGGCCGCCGCCGGGATCGAGGTGGACGAGCTGACCGGTGACCAGGAGGAGTACCTGCACTCCTGGCGGCTCGGCTCGTAGGCGTCACCCGCCTCCCGCAGGCGTCGCCCCGCTCCTCACAGGCATCGCCCACTCCTCACAGGAGTCGCCCGCTTCCCGCAGGCGTCGCCCCGCTCCTCGCGGGCGTCACCCGCTCAGAGCTCGGCCTCCATCTCCCGCATCCTGCGGATCTCGGCGCTCTGGGTGACCGAGACGTCGTTGGCCAGCTCCTCGATCCGCTGGTGCGAGCCGGAGACCAGCAGCTTCTCCGACATGGTGATCGCGCCCAGGTGGTGGGCGGTCATGAGCTTGATGAAGAGCCGGTCGAAGTCCTTGCCCGAGGCGGCCTTGAGCGCCTCCATCTGCTCCGGCGTGGCCATCCCGGCCATGCCCTCGTGACGGGCGTGGTGGTCGGGGGCGCTCACCCCCTGCTGCTGGAGCCAGGAGATCATGAACTGGATCTCCGGGCCCTGGGTGTCCTTGATGCGCGAGGCCAGGCCCTTCAGCCGGGTGTGCTCGCCCCTGGTCGGGGCCAGGGCGGCCATGTCCAGGGCCTGGCGGTGGTGGACGACCATGTTCCGGACGTACGTCACGTCGGCGGCGTTGGCGGTGTCGGTGGGGACGATCGTGGCGGCCTCGGAGGGGCCGACGGTCCTGGCCTGCTCGCCCGGCCTTCCCGGGACGATCACCGGTGCCGACGCCCGGGACGCCGCGGGCGGTTCCGCCTCCGAGGTGCACGCGGTGAGGGAGAGTGCGGCGATCACGACGACGAGCGCGGCACGCACCCGGCCTCCTTCTACCAGTTTCCAGTAATGCATGACCGTAACTGCCTGCGCATCCGTCCGTAAAGGGCTCACCCCGGCAACAGTTGCTAACACTATGACAACTTGTCGCGCGAGGCGCTTGGGTGAACTATTTGGACTTTATGCTCCATTTATAGGTGCATGTACCAAGGAGGTCCACGAGTGTCCACCCTTTTCGGGAAGGGCCTGACCGGCCGTTTCCTGATCGCGGCAGGCATCGCCGCCGCGACGGCACTGGCCGCGCTACCCGCGCAGGCCGCTGACATCCCGGCGCCCGGTGAGATCGCCAAGAGCGCGAACATCGAGCACGTGCTCAACGTTCCCAAGCCCGCCGAGCTCCCCGACATCCACACCGACATGGCGTTCCAGGGCGACTACGCCTACGTCGGCAACTACTCCGGCTTCTCGATCTACGACATCCGGAAGCCGAAGCGGACCTCGCTGGTCAGCTCGGTGCTCTGCCCCGGCGGCCAGATGGACGTGGCGGTCTACGGCAACCTCCTCTTCGGCGCGGTCGACTCCCCCCGCAACAACGACTCCTGCAGCAGCGTCGGCCAGACGGCCGACGTCAAGGAGTCGTGGGAGGGTGTGCGGATCTTCGACATCAGCGACAAGAAGAACCCCAAGTACATCAAGGCGGTCGAGACCAACTGCGGCTCGCACACGCTGACCCTGGTCCCGGGCAAGGGCAGGGACCGTCGCAACGTCTACGTGTACGTGTCCTCGTACCGGCCGAGCGCCGCGTTCCCGGACTGCCAGCCGCCGCACGACAAGATCTCGGTCATCAAGGTGCCGCTGCGCACGCCCACCGACGCGGCCGTGGTCGCCACCCCGGTGCTCTTCCCGGACGGCGGCAACCCGGGTGACGGCCTGCCGTACCCGGAGGGGACCTCGGCGACGAGCGGCTGCCACGACATCACCGCCTACCCGGAGAAGAACATCGCGGCCGGAGCCTGCATGGGCGAGGGCATCCTGATGGACATCTCCGACCCGGTCGCCCCCAAGGTCACCGCCACGGTCCGGGACGACGAGAACTTCGCGTTCTGGCACTCGGCGACCTTCAACAACGAGGGCACCAAGGTGATCTTCACCGACGAGCTCGGAGGCGGCAGCAGGGCCACCTGCAACGAGGCGATCGGCCCCAACCGCGGCGCCAACGCCTACTTCGACCTCGTCGGCGGGCAGTTCGTCTTCAAGAGCTACTTCAAGATCGCCCGCCACCAGGCCGACACGGAGAACTGTGTCGCGCACAACGGCTCGCTGATCCCGGTCAAGGGCAAGGACATCATGGTCCAGGCCTGGTACCAGGGCGGCATCTCGGTCGTGGACTTCACCGACTCGGCCAACCCGCAGGAGATCGCGTTCTTCGAGCGCGGCCCCGACGAGACCGCCGCCCCGCTCAGCGGCGGCTTCTGGTCGGCGTACTACTACAACGGTTACATCTACGGTAGTGACTTCAACCTCGGCCTCGACGTGTTGAAGATCAACGACCGGCGCACGGACAAGGCGTCGAAGGTGAGGTTCGACATCCTGAACGCGCAGACCCAGGCCTCCTACCGGGAGGGCCACGGCCACGGCCACGGTCACCACTGATCACGATCGACGGCGGGACGGCCGCCGGGTGCCCGGACGGGGCACCCGGCGGCCGTCCCTTTTCCGTCGCGGCGCGCCCGGCCCTCCCGGGCCGTCCGTCTCCCCGGAAGCTCGCGTCCGTGCGGCCGGTCCCGTCGCGGGCGCTCGCCGTCGGCATATGCCCAGGCCGGGGACCGGGACCTCGGACATCCCGACCCTTGCATGCGAAAAATGCATAAATCATAATGTCTACAAGATGCCAAGTAAAGGCCCTGTATCGCATTTTATTGTGACAAACCGACAGGGGATCCGCCCGAGCTGTCAAGGACGTTGTTTGTTAATTTATGGGTGCCTTATGTCTGCTCCTAGGAGGCACCCGAGTGTTCGCTCATCGAAGAGCCGTACGGGCGTTGGTGGTGGTCGCGACGGCCGCGGCCACGCTGATGTCCACGGTGTCCGCGCAGGCCAACGACATCCCCCCGCCCGGTGAGGTCGTCACCAGCCCCAACGTGACGCACGTGGGCACCCTGCCCAAGCTCCCCGGTCTCGAAGCCACCACCAACAGCGACATCGCCTTCCAGGGCGACTACGCCTACGTCGGCAACTACGGCGGCTTCTCGATCTACGACATCAGGAACCCCACGCGGGCCAAGCTGGTCAGCGGAGTCCTGTGCCCCGGCTCTCAGATGGACGTCTCCGTCCACGGCGACCTGCTGTTCACCGCGGTCGACAACTCCCGCAGCGACGACTCCTGCAGCAGCGTCGGCCAGACGGCCGACGTCAAGGAGTCGTGGGAGGGTGTGCGGATCTTCGACATCAGCGACAAGAAGAACCCCAAGTACATCAAGTCCGTCGAGACCAACTGCGGCTCGCACACGCTGACCCTGGTCCCGGGCAAGGGCAGGGACCAGCGGCGCAACGTCTACCTGTACGTCTCCTCGTACAACCCGAGCGCCGCGTTCCCGGACTGCCAGCCGCCGCACGACAAGATCTCGGTCATCAAGGTGCCGCTGCGCAAGCCCACCGACGCGGCCGTGGTCGCCACCCCGGTCGTCTTCCCCGACGGCGGCAACGAGACCCAGCCGGGCCTGCTGCTGCCGACCAGCGGCTGCCACGACATCACCGTGTACGCCGAGAAGGACATCGCGGCCGGAGCCTGCATGGGTGACGGCGTCCTGTTCGACATCTCCGACCGGGAGAACCCGGTGGTCACCGAGCGGACCACGGACCCGAACTTCGCGTTCTGGCACTCGGCGACCTTCAACAACCGCGGCAACAAGGTGATCTTCACCGACGAGCTCGGCGGGGGAAGCCTGGCCACCTGCAACGAGGCCACCGGCCCGACCCGGGGTGCCGACGCCGTCTACGAGATCGTCAAGGGCAAGCTCGTCTTCAAGGGCTACTTCAAGATCGGCCGCCACCAGACCGACACGGAGAACTGTGTCGCGCACAACGGCTCGCTGATCCCGGTCAAGGGCAAGGACATCATGGTCCAGGCCTGGTACCAGGGCGGCGTCTCCTTCGTGGACTTCACCGACCCGGCCAACCCGAGGGAGTTCGGCTACTTCGAGCGCGGCCCCGAGCCCGACGGCGGACGCGGCGGCATCTGGTCCGCGTACTACTACAACGGGTACGTCTACGCGAGCGACTTCCGCCGGGGACTGGACGTCCTGCGGATCGACGACCGCCTGACCGACCCGGCCAAGCGGGTCCGCATGGACCGGCTGAACGTGCAGACCCAGAGCTCCTACCCGGAGCGCCGGCACTGACCGCCCGGCGGGGGGGGGGGGAGGGGGGCGTCCGAGGGGGGGGGGGGGGAGTGGGGGGAGGGGGGGGTGGGGGGGGGGGGTGGACAACAGTGGAAGAAGGCACGGAGGTCTGGGGTGGGGGGTTGT